>NZ_JBNXVP010000013.1:0-194773 GCF_050565645.1 Leptolyngbya sp. AN10 | reverse complement strand
ATGATGCCGTCAAACTTGCGGGTCGGGGTCAACGTTTTCGACTCACTGAAGGGGCTTTTGACTCTTTTACCCTACCGCGTTCTCATGGCTTTGGATAGTCAAAAGTCATAATGAGAATTGCTGCCCATTTCGGGAGCGACTTGACAACATTCGGTTCTCATGGAGCTGCAAACTGGGAGGGAAATCTAATGTTAGGATACCGTGACAAGCGTTCTTAGGGATCTAAATTGGTAGTTTTTGCTACAGAATTTTCTTATTGAATGTATATGTGCTCGTTTATATCAATCAATTGTGTGTTCTAACACATCCCTCGATCGACAGTTGCGATAGACCAATCAATATCCTTCACTAATCAATTTTTATGTCCACCTTGCTCATCAAAAACATTCACACCTTAGTCACGATGGATACCACGCGCCGAGAAATTCGCAGCGGTGCTTTATTTATCCGAGACAATGTAATCGAGCAAGTGGGAACGACCGCAGAACTTCCCGACACCGCAGATGAAGTACTGGATTTATGCGATCGACATATTGTTCTGCCTGGTCTAGTCAATACGCATCATCATTTCTTTCAGACCTTAACTCGCGTCATTCCAGCCGCTCAAGATGGTTCGCTGTTCAACTGGTTGCAAACGCTCTATCCCATTTGGTCAAAGCTCACTTCTAAAGCCATCTATGTGAGTGCTCAAGTTGCAGCCGTTGAATTGATTCGATCGGGTTGTACCACTGCGAGTGATCACCTATACATCTATCCGAACGGTAGTACATTAGATGATGAAATCCAAGCCGTTCAAGAGGTTGGACTCCGATTTCATGCGAGTCGCGGCAGTATGAGTGTCGGAGAAAGTCAGGGAGGACTGCCCCCAGATTCGATTGTGGAAAAAGAAGCTGATATTTTGAAAGATAGTCAGCGGTTGATCGAGCAATATCACAACAACGATCGACATTCGATGCTGAGAATTACCTTGGCTCCTTGTTCCCCTTTTTCGGTCACTCAGGATTTGATGCGAGAATCAGCGGCATTAGCTCGATCGTATTCTGGGATTCGATTGCACACTCACTTAGCAGAGAACAAATCTGATGTTGAGTACAGCTTATCTACGTTTGGCATGACACCCGGAGACTATGCAGAATCAGTCGGTTGGGTGGGTGATGATGTGTGGCACGCGCATTGCGTCCAGTTAGACGATCGAGCAATCCAACTCTTTGGTAGAACTGGAACGGGCATCGCACATTGTCCTTGTAGCAATATGCGCTTAGCGAGTGGAATGGCTCCGATTCGGAAAATGTTACAGCATCAAGTTCCAGTGGGTTTGGGTGTGGATGGTTCAGCATCGAATGATACATCGAACATGATCAATGAAGCTCGAACTGCATTTTTGATGGCAAGAGTTCGAGAATTGGATGCGGCTGCAATGACCGCACGAGAAGCTTTGGAGATTGCAACATTAGGTGGCGCGAAAGTATTGGGACGGGATGATATTGGATATTTAGCTCCGGGCATGTCTGCGGATTTGATTGCAATCAATCTCGATCGATTAGAGTTCGCGGGAGCACTTCACGATCCGGTTGCTGCAATGATTTTCTGTCAAGTGAATACAGTCGATTACAGTTTTATTAATGGTCGGAAGATTGTAGATCAAGGGAAAATTACGACGATCGATGTTGGGAAATTGATTGAAACACACAATCGGATTGCACAACAGTTAGGAATGTGAATTTAATCACCCCGAACGTTTGCTTGGCGAATCAAATTCGCAGCACCATAGCAATCCTAAGTGAGTTGTGAAGTAGGGATGGTTGTGAAGAAGTAGGGGGTGGGGAGTGGGGCGTTGCTCCCGTTTTGATTCCCTACTCCTTAGCTGAAACTCGATCGATTCCCGTCGTGCTGATTGCTCCAGGCACAAAGTGGTTTGGTTCTCAACAACTTCGCCAATTGAAAGTTGTAGGCGCACTGGATGATACTTTAACGCCGATCGAACTCCTGCAAGCGATTGCAAAGTTATTCAACTGGGAAGAACCAAATCCGAATCAGAATTAACGCCCTCGAAACCGTTCAAAGCAATAGAATTGAAACAATCAACTAAGTCGAGTCTGTGAGTCGCTCATGACGATTAGCACTTTGAAATGGACGATCGAACACTATCACCAAGCGATCGGAGCGGGTGTTTTCGATGACGTGCGGGTTGAATTATTAGATGGAGAATTGATTGAGATGCCGCCCGAAGGAACGCCTCATGCGAGTTTAAGCAGTGATGCAGGAGACTATTTGCGCGATCGACTAAAAGATCGTGCGAAAGTTCGAGAAGGGCATCCCATTACTCTGTCAAATCGTTCGGAACCAGAACCCGATTTAGCGATCGTTGATCCCGATAGTTCTATCTATCGACTACATCACCCTTATCCAGAAAACATCTTTTGGGTAATCGAATACTCAGAGTCTAGTCTTGAAAAAGATCTGAAAGTCAAAACTACAATTTATGCAGAAGCGAATATTGCTGAGTATTGGGTGATCAATTTGAAAAGAAGAGAACTGGTCGTATTTCGTGACCCGGTAGACGGAGAGTATCAATCACGAAGCACCTTAACCAGTGGCATGATTCACCCGCTTGCTTTTCCAGACATCGAAATTGAAGTCGCAAAACTGATTCGATAACCATCAAAAATCCCTCAAACTTTCTCAGTCGAGGGATTTTTTTATGAACTTATTCATAGCGCGATCGCGAATCGTCTAAGCCGCTATCGAACCCAATTTAGACATCCGCTGCGCCTTCAGCAACCCGGTTTTCACCCGACTCACCTTCGTTCTCATCGCGGTTGCCATCGAATCGTCTACCCCGATTACCAAAGCGACCTGTGTTGGTCCGTTTGCGGAACTTCCGTGCGTAGGCTTGGTTACGCAGCGCTTTCTCTTTCTTCTGGTTACGGCGTTTAGCCATTGTTTACCCCTTACTGGTTTGTCGCAGTCTTAAGCTAAATTTAGACACAGTTGACAATTATATTTCATAGCTGAAGGTTTTATCCAGTCCCTTGCAGCAATTCAGGCAGTCGAAACCGTAATCTAGACTACAAGCTTATCTCGAAAGCCCGATTTACGAACCTTAATTTTCAGATCATCAATGTCGCAAAGTCGATCGCGTCTTCACGAGTCGAAATTTTTCCTTCTGCTCTCGCGAGTTGCAATGCAGCTAGAATCTTTCCGATTTTCGGACTCGGCGGAATTTGCAATAAGCTGATTAAATCTTGTCCAGTCAAAATCGGACTCGGATGAGCGACCGGATCAGCCGGATTCAGAAATCGATCGATGAGCATCGCGACATCCTCCACCGGAAGCTGAATCGCAAATCCCAGAAGCGCGATCGCAGGAAAAACCGCGCCCACACTTTGAAAGAATTGATATTGTTCAGCGAGTGACCAATTGGCGATCGCATGATCCGATTTCAACTGTGGCAATGCTCTCAAAACGGTACATACGGCTTGAATTTCCGCACGACTATATTTCAATCGCCATAATTGCGCTTCTGCGAGTTCGGGATCATCAGGAAGTAAACTCGCTAGTTTCGCGATCGTCACCCAAGTTCGGACTGATCCTTTCGCCTCAGAAGCTTTCGGAGTGCCGCGAACGGTGCGACTCAGTTCCGACCAAAATTCTGTCCAGGTTTCTTGTAAGTGAACCGTGACATGATCGATCGCGGCGATTTGGGCGAGTTTGTCGATCGACGCACTCGGAAACCAATCTCGCAGCAATCCATCTTCCCAAGCGGTCTTGATCCAGTGCGTTCCCCGCGCCGTTCCCAACAAATAATTCAATTCAGACTGCACCCGTTCTGCCGCAATTCGACTCAAGTTTGGAGCCAATTGACGAATCGCCTGCTGAGTCTCTAATTCCAGCGAGAAACCAAGTTGAGCAGCTTGGCGATACGCCCGCAAGAGTCGCAACGGATCTTCTGCCAGATTTTCAACAGACACCATTCTGAGGCGTTTCTGCTGCAAATCCTCATATCCCTGAAGCGGGTCGAGCAAATCTTTCGTGTGGGGATTGTACGCGATCGCATTCACTGTAAAATCGCGCCGCCGCAAATCTGCTTCGAGCGTTTCACCGACCTGAAGCGCAAAATCCGCCGTTCCCTGTTCAAACACGACGCGGGCGATCTGTCGTTCAGCATCCAGCACGACAAAACCCGCCCGATAATGACGCGCGATCGCTTGTGCCGTCTCGACCGCATTGAAGGGCAAAACGAAATCGAGATCGAGATATTCAGAATGTCGATCGAGCAACGCATCTCGCACTGTCCCGCCAACCAAACAGGCGGATTTTGGCAGCCACTTTAGATTAAAGGGCCACGTCTCCGGCGACAGAGCAGATGAAATCAATGCCACGTTGCGAAAATGTTCTAACTGCAAATTCACGCGCTTGCTAACCTAGATCGAAGTCGTACTGTAACAAAAAAATCGAGTGGGAGAGAATTTTCCACGGTTCGAGCGCAACATAATGCAACCTGAGATCAGGTGATAATTTGATTGCGCCTGAGCTAGAGTAACAGAAAAGGAAGCGACCTATCCCTCTATTCTGAATCAGAGGAACTGGAAATCATGTGTATTTGCGTCAATTGCCATTATGTCGATCGCTGCACCACCTATCATGCGGTCGAAACCCAGCACGAACAAGCCCATTTGACTGAAACTCCAGATTTTGAAGCGACCGAACCGACGATTAACGTGAATATTCGCGATCGCAGCGAATACATCGAGATGGAGTGGGATGTCGTCGGCTGTCTCAGCTTCAAAGAAGAACAGGGTAAGTGGGCGAAGCTCAGACCCGGAGAACTCATCCCAACTTAACAAAAAACTCCGTAAATTCCGAATTGCACCAAATAGAAAGTGTCAGTTGAAACCTGGTTCGAGGGAATGTTAAGGGCAAAGAAAACCTCAACTTCGATCGGATCAGGTTTCACTCTATGCGTTTTACTCGTCTTCTCTTTCATCTTGCCGCAATTTCGGTTTTAGGACTGGTTGGTTTACCTGCGATCGCCCAAGAGTCCAAGCCCGATGCACCCAAACCGACTCCTGAAGAGGCAAATCGACTTCAGCAAGCTCAGAATTTTTTCAGTCAAGGTGAGAATCGAGTCCGAGATGCCAAATACCGCGATGCGCTGGAATCTTTCAATCAGGCGATCCAATTTAATCCTACTTGGGGCAGTCCTTATGTGAGTCGCGGAGCAATTCGATCGAAGCTCGGCGATCACCAAGGCGCAATCCAAGATCTCGATCAAGCTGCACAAATGAATCCCACCGATGCCATGATTTACGCTCATCGGGGCAGTGCGCGATTTAATTTGGGAGATACCGAGGCAGCGATCGCAGATCTCAACCAAGCCATTCAACTGAACCCAAATCTCGCCGCCGCCTACGTAAATCGTGGATTTATACGGAGCCAATCACAAAGTTGGGATGAAGCGATCGCAGATTTCGATCAAGCTCTGAGAGTCGAGCCGAAATTCGCTCCTGCCCTGGTTAATCGTGGATTTGCCAAATTACAGAAAGGCGATCGACAAGCGGCATTAAACGATCTGAATGAAGCAATCAAACTTCAACCCAACTCCGCTGAGGCTTTCGTCGCTCGTGGCACAATCCAGCATCAAATTGGCGACTCAGAGAAAGCACTCTTCGACTTTTCCCAAGCGATTCGTCTCAGACCGACTCTAGCCGATGCTTACTACAATCGCTCTCAAGTCAATGCCCAACTCGGTTATCTCGAAGCGGCTGAAGCGGATTTGACGAAATTGGCAACTCTGACTCCCGATCGTGCCACTGTCTTTCATCAGCGCGGTATGATTCGAGCAGCACTAAATAATCCCGAAGGCGCGATCGCAGATTACAACCAAGCCTTAAAACTCGATCCAAACTTTGCACCTGCGATTAAGAGCCGTGGAGATTTACGAGCCGCATCCGGTGACAAACAAGGCGCGATCGCAGATTATTCTCAAGCCGTTCAGATCCAGCCAAATTTTGCAGCCGCGCTATCCCAAAGAGCAGAATTGCGAGAAAAATTAGGCGATCGATTTGGTGCAACTCAAGATTTTAGTGCTGCGGTCGATGCCGATAGCAACAATCCGAATGCTTACGAAGATCGCGGTGAAGCACGAATGAAAACCGGAGATGTTCAGGGTGCGATCGCGGATTTCAGTAAAGCGATTAGCCTCGATTCAAACCGACCGAAAGCATTTTATCACCGAGGCATTTTATTGATGCGAATGGGCAATCGTCAAAGTGCGATCGTCGATCTGCAACGCGCGGCTGATTTATTCTTGCAAAGAGGTGATGCTGAAGGGTATCGAAACACGTTGGCGCAGATCAATCAAATGTAGCATCCTGCTCCTGCCGAATGGAATTCGGGGCTATACAGACAAAGTGTGCCTAACGCACACTAGGAGGGTGTTTGAAAATCAATCGTTCATTGCATTCACCCGCCCGGAAATGAATCTCCGGGCTAATCGGGGAAGCCCACTGAACTGGGCTAAGAACTCCGGGTTGTGCTCCCAGTCCGCTTCAGCGGAGTTTCCTCCATTAGCCCGGAGATTGATCTCCGGGTGGACTCGCAACGCAGCAAAGCCGCTTTTATACTTCTCAAACATCCTCTAACAGCCATTCTCTTAGCCCACGCAGGTGGGCTTCGTTTGTTTAGCCGCGAATTCCATTCGCCAAGGCATCCACAAGTCAAGTAAACAAAATCTAGCGCACTTGAGCGATCAAAGTTCGATGACGTGGAGAATTGCAAGTAAGTGTCGGTTGATTAAAACCAGCTTGAACGATCGCACTTTCTAAATCCAGCGCAAAATATTGATCCAAATACGGCTCTGTACTCTTCAACAAAGTCAGAATGTAAGGCGGCATTTTGGCGTGAACTTCAGAACGTGGATTCATATCCATAATTGCCAAATGTCCACCCGGACGAAGTAATCTTCTAGCTTCTTGAAGAATTGCGATCGCAGCATCTTGTGGCAATTCATGAAACAGCAAACAAGCCGAAACTAAATCATAAGAAGCCGCAGGTAAACCCGTTGATTCTGCCGCTGCATGGAGCCAGTGAATATCTTTTCGATCGCCTGTTTGATACTCTGCAACTGACAGAAAATAAGGTGAAAGATCAACTCCGGTAACAGTCGAATTCGGGAACGTTTCTTGCAGCGCAAAAGTACTCATTCCGACGCTACAACCGAAATCAATAATCTCTTTGGGTGCAGTTGAAATCTGAGCTTTCAAAACATCGTGATAACTTTCGCGTAAACGTCGATCGCCATCTTTTCCCGCATCTTTCCAAATCCGAGCATGAACTGCATACGCTGCCACTTCCACCTCAGTCGCAGGCTCCCAGCCTAAATTTCCCTCTTCATACGCATGGAACGGACGTAAGTAATATTCGGGATATTCCAAACCTGGATTACTGACTTTTTCAAATTCGGTTGACCAATCGCGTTTCTGCAAATCCGCCACAATTTTTGTCCAAGGAACCCCGATCGATTCTGCGCGTTTGATCATCATATTTCGAGCGCGAAGCCTTGCCAGATTGAACACTGGAGGAATCGATAAAATGCCGCTAACGATGCGGGAAGTCAGTCTAGGCTTGGTTTCGCGAGTTGCAGTCATGTTTAAAGTTCGGATTTGATCAACAGTTTTAATTTTACAGGGTGCGATCGCTAGACAAATGATAAAAATGGCGATACAAATGTTCTGAGAAAGATAAACAAATTTACTAGACGAATGGTTAAATTCGTGATACAAGTGTTCTAAAATCCTTTAGTTTATTTGTGATTCTCACAGGAGATTATGGAACCCCTTACCGAAGCCCAACAACAACTCTACGATTGGCTGGTCGAATACATCCGTGACCACCAACACGCTCCATCGATCCGGCAAATGATGACCGCGATGAATCTCAAGTCTCCGGCTCCTGTTCAAAGCCGCTTGGAGCACCTTCGCAACAAGGGCTACATCGGTTGGACTGAGGGACAAGCCCGAACGATCCGGATTCTCAATCCCTTACCGCAAGGGGTTCCCATTCGAGGCGCGATCGCAGCAACGAGCTTAGTGGAAACCTTCCCAGATGTAGAAGTCGAGTATCTGGATCTCTCGAATTTGCTCCTGAAGCCGAATCATTTCGCGCTAAAAGTTCGCGGTCACAGCATGATCGACGCTCTGATCGACGATGGCGACATTGTGATTTTGCAGCCTGTGAACGATGCGAGAACGGTTAAGAATGACACGATCGTTGCCGCACATCATCAAGGGAAAGCCACACTGAAATACTTTGAGCGCAAAGGTAGCAAGGTCATTCTCAAACCGGGCAATCCGAATCGTGAATTGTATCCCGTTACCGAAGTTCCCGCTTCAGAGGTCGAAATTCAAGGCATCTTGGTCGGCGTTTGGCGTGGATACGGAAAACTCTAGAGCAAGTCAGATTCTAGAAATAAAGGGGCGTTGTTGATTCAGCGTCCCTAATTTTTTGAAGTGCGGAACAATCTTGTCGAGTGTGCGATCGAGACTCAAATCTCGCTGTCTATGCGATGATGCTAACGTTCTCGATTCCGCTTCAATCCCGTGAATATTCAACCTTTTCTTAAAGTGTTTCAGAGTCGAAAAATGGCGGCTCTGATTCTGCTAGGCTTCTCATCTGGTTTGCCGTTTTACTTAACCGGGAAAGATCCGCTGCAAGCCTGGTTAAGTCAAGAAGGAGTCGATCTAAAAGTGATTGCAGCCTTTAGCGTCGCGGCAATTCCGTACTCGCTGAAATTTTTGTGGTCGCCATTGCTCGATCGCTTTGTTCCCCCTTTACTGGGACGTAGACGCGGCTGGCTGATTGTCAGTCAGATCGTTTTATTGTTAGCGATCGGCTGGATGGCGTTTCAGGATACGAGCCAGCTTCAGCAAACGGCTGTGAATTCGGCAGATATTTGTCGAAATGAAACTTTCTTCAAAGGCTTCTGTGAGTTTCGCCACACGCTTCAAGCTCTTTCAGTCAGTCCATTTTTCATTGCTGCCTTAGTTGTGGCATTCTTTAGCGCGAGTCAAGATATTGTCGCAGATGCCTATCGAACTGAAGTGCTACAGGAATATGAACGGGGTGCGGGAGCTTCAGTTTTTCTGCTCGGTTATCGACTGGCAATTCTAGTCGCAGGTGCGCTCACATTCTATCTAGCAGGGCGATTTCAAAGTTGGGGAATCGAGCAACCGTGGCGATGGGTTTACGTGATCATGGCGTTGCTGATGTCGATCGGGTTAATCAGTTCGTTAATTGCACCAGAACCGACGCGAGAAGTTCGACCGCCTGAGACGCTAAGAGAATCGGTTGTATTGCCGTTTCAAGATTTCATTGGGCGCAATGGAGCGGGGCAATCGCTTGCTATTCTTGTGTTCATTGTCGTTTATCGGTTGGGCGACTCTTTGCTGCGAAATGTTGCAACGCCGTTTCTGTTAGATAAGGGATTGAAGTTTAGTCCAGATGATTTGGCGACCCCAAGAGCATTAAGTATTGCAGCGGTGATTGTGGGAACGTTGGCAGGTGGGGCGATTATGACGCGAATTGGGGTGAATCGATCGCTCTGGTTTTTCGCGGTTCTACAAGCCAGTGGAAATCTGCTCTATGTTGCATTAGCGGAAGTTGGAAAGAATTTTCCCTTAATGATTTTGGCGATTAATTTAGAGAACTTCTGCGCTGGATTAGAGTCAGCGGCATTCGTAGCATTTCTGATGGGGCTTTGCAATCCAGGACTTTCTGCAACTCAGTACGCACTTTTATCAAGTTTGGCGGCGTTTAGCAGAGATATTCTGGTTGCACCAGCGGGACAGTGGGCGCAGTCGATGGGCTGGACAGCGTTCTTTTTGCTGACTGCGATTTTGGCGATACCCGGATTGTTGCTGCTGCCCTTGTTTGCACCGTGGAAAGAGCGTAGAGCCGATTAATCTTGCTCAAAAGTCACACCTTCATATAAATCTGCGATCGCGAATTCTAATCCAAGCGATCGCAAAGAAATCGACTTCGTATCGGCTCCATAATCCCGAAGGAGCCAACCTTCAGACGTTTTCGCATAGTGTTCAATTTCAACTCGATATTGATTGATCAAAACGTATTCTTGAAACTCAGGAATCGATCGATACATTTTGAATTTATCCGAGCGGTCGTATTCCTGAGTTGATTTCGATAACACTTCCACAATCAAGCTGGGATTCGTGACGATATCTTTGCGATCGTCGTGAAAAATCGGCTCACCCTGAATCACCATCACATCAGGATAGGTATAAAGCCGAAAATCAGGAATCCATAACCGTAAATCGCCTCCAAAAACTTTCGCGTTCTTTCCTCGCAACTGCATTTTCAGCAAAGCGCACCAGTTAATAAAGATTGTATTGTGATTCGCTGATCCTCCAGTCATTTGAATAATCTCTCCATTTCGGTACTCGCTGCGGAAATCGGCTTTGCGCTCAAGCTCTAAATATTCTTCCGGCGTAACTCGCTTGATTTGGGTTTGCATTGGGGTGCTCCTGTTTTGCGATCGCATTCTCAACTTAGCATCCGTGTGATTGTCGAGGCGACTGAACCTTTTACAATAAAAGAGTGAATAAAAACCAGCCAGCCATAGGATCATTTCATGGATATTGTTGAATTTTTTGAACAAAGTGCGGGCAAATGGTCGTCAATGCGAACCAGCCATCATCTCGCATTTAAGCAACAAGAAGGTGGAAAATCGACGATTCAGATCGAATTATTAGAAAAGACTGATCCCGCTGTGATTCAGCTTTGTCAGATGTACGAAGTTGACCCCGAAACGGCATTGTGCGGAGCGCGAGTCACCTGGGACGGAACAATGGAATGGGACGAAGAAAAGCATTCAGGATCGACCGTTCTTGTCCCGATCGCTGATCCAGAAAATCCGCAGCAAGGTAAATTACTCCGCGAAATGGGATACGCCGAAAAAGCTCCCGTCGCAGGTCGCTATGAAATGGCAGAGAACAACGAACTGACGCTGATTACGGAATATGACACGATGTATTCCAAAGAGCGGCTGTGGTTTGAAAGCCCGAATGTGCGATTGCGCCACAGTATCTTGAAACGGTTTGGAGGCTTTAGTATGGCTTCATTCTGTTCTGAAGTGAGAATGGGTGGAGCCAAGCCCGATCCACAAGCGGCAGATACAGCAACCGTAAATAGTTAGTTTTCAAATCGAAAGGAGTGCAATCTCATACGATCGCACTCCTTGTTTAATTAATTACGCTTCAGTTGGCGCTTCATTGATTAATTCCTTTAGGGCTTGATCCACGGTCTTGTTTAAGAACACTGCACTTTCATCCACTGCACGAACCCAACTAACGGGAAACCAATGAGACTTGCCATCGGGAGAATCATGTTTCTTGAGCTTGATATAGTTTCCTGATTCAACCGCTTCGACCGTTCCAAAATGCACATCCGAGGCTCCATCCAATCCGCCCGGACCTTCTACATACACGGCTAGATCTGCTCTGATTTTAGAGATATCCATAATTGTTTCCTTATTTGCCTGCAATTTTTTTGGTTAGTTCTCGAACTTTACTGACTGAAGTTTCGACCAGACTGGTTTGGGGAACTTCTTTGCCTTGTGCATCCATCGACTGATTGGCAGTGTATGAGGAGACGCTGACAAATGCTTCATCTAGAAGGGAGATTCGATCGCGTCTTGGGGTAGAAAAAATCTTTACTTTACGATCGAAAACCACGCGCTATAATGAGAGAACGTCAAGGGGCTGTAACGGTTTCGACAGGTTGGCGAACGTTCTACCGTGATGCAGGTCGAGAGGGAGTCCACTCTCGTAAATCTAGGCTCAAAACAATAGATGCAAACAACATCGTACCTTTTGCTCGTAAAACTGCACCTGTTGCAGCATAAAACACCTCTAATTCAGGTTCGAGCGCTTACAGTCTGACACCGTTAAAGGCAGTAAGCAAACCCCCAACGGTCGCTCTAGAACTTCACCTCTGGTTGGCGTTCTAGCTAAGACAATACCAGAGCATCCCATTATCCGGGACAAAGGATAGTTCCCGCTTCGAGGATCAGAGAAGCTAAACCTGTGAACGATCGGCGAATTAATACCCAGTTTGGACACGGGTTCGACTCCCGTCAGCTCCACTTTTAAGTTATTCATGCGGGTGTTCCTTCGTTCTGATGAACGCTGTCCTGCTTTAATCGCCAGGTTCTATCCTGCGATAGTTCCAAAATTGCCTGGTGATAGCTCCTCAAAGTCGATCGATGTCCCACACTTAAAAACGTGGCATCAATGGCTTGAAGATGTTGATATAAGCGTTCTTCATTTTCTTGATCTAAAGCACTCGTCGCTTCATCAAGAATGACATAGCTCGGCTTGTTCAGAAGCACTCGTGCAAACGTGAGTCGCTGTTGTTCTCCAAGCGACAACACATCCGCCCAATCTGCTCTAGCATCAAATCCACCAAAGCGCTCTGCTAAATTTGCCAGATTGACTTGTTCTAGAACCTGCTGAAGCTGCGAGTCTTCAATTTCAAGCTCAGAATTCGGATAAAGCAACTGATCGCGCAGTGTCCCTAACACCATATAAGGACGCTGAGGCAAAAAGAGTAACTGATTGATTTGCGGACGCACGATCGTACCGCTGCCCGCCGTCCACAGCCCCGCGATCGCTCTCAAAAACGAACTTTTACCGCACCCGCTCGGACCCATCACAAGCAGTCCTCGTTGAGTTGGAAGCTCGATCGATAAATTCTCGAATAACGTTCGTTGGCGATTCGGTGTAACGAGCGTCAAATGCTCGATCTCTAATCGATCGGCTTCAACAGTTTGAATGACCGCAGATTGATCTTCTTCGGGTTGCTCCGGTTCAAGTGCCGTAGCGAAACTATAAAGACGATTCACTCCAGCACCAAAGGTCGTTAAAGCCTGAAATCGAGCCACGACCACATTAAGCGAGAAAAAGACTCGGATAAATGCGCCTTGTGCTTCGGTGACTTTGCCCACTTCCATCTCTCCCGCAAAAATTGCAGGTGCCACGACTAACGCAGGCAAAATGAACGGGATGAACTCATAAGCATTCGTCAGCACATTAAGATTCAGTTCCCAAATCAGTAAGCGTTGAACGTTCTCGAACACCTCCTGAAACCGAGATTTGACTTGATTAGATTCTTGCTCTTCACCCCGATAGAACGCGATCGCTTCTGCATTTTCTCGAATTCTAACTAGGCTAAATCGAAAATCGGCTTCTTTTTTCAGTTGCTCAAAATTCAATCGCACCAAGGGTTTGCCGAATATTACGGCGGTGATCACAGTCCCAATCACAGCATATAAAACCAGAAAAATTACGAGCGGTCGAGAAATGCCCCACAGAACACCGCTAAACGCCACGATCGACAAAATCGATTCCACCACAACCAGCAAGAAGGTGAGCGATTCTTGTGTAAAGCTGCGGACATCTTCTGCAATTCGCTGATCTGGGTTATCAATCTCAGGATTTGCGGTCAGTGCATAGTAAGCTCGATCGCCAAAATAACGGTCTACAAATCGAGTGGTTAGCCATTGTCGCCACTGTAAACTTAAGCGATCGCGCAGATAGCGATACCCAGCAAGCAGCGGCGCATAAATCACGAGTACGCCCAGAAAGATAAACACGGTTTGCCAAAATCGGTCTGCATCTCGCGCTGATAACGCTGAAATCAATACACCCCGTTTGTTGTTCAGAATCACACTCAAGCCTGTATACGCCAGCAAAAACAGTACGACACCGAGCAACAAACCTCGTGCTCGCCACTTTTCGTCACCTTGCCAATACAGTTTTGCGATCGACCAAAATTGCTGAAATCCGTTCAAGCCCACAAGCCCCTAGAATTGACATCGCTCCTAATCATGGCACTTTCAGCCGAAATTTGTATGCACCAAACTAGGTAATGATAGTCAGTAGAGTATGTCGCTGTACGCGGTTCTACATTGAGCAGAGATTGAGTAAAGCTGCTTTGATCAGCTTGAATAGATTGCTTTGATCTAAGCTTCTTGGAATTCAGAAAATGTTCCAAATGATCGAATCCAAATCAAGTAATTCTCTAAGAGGATGTTTGAGAAGTAACCGTTCATCGCATTTATCCGCCCGGAAATAAATCTCCGGGCTAATCGGGGGAAGCCCACTAAACTGGGCTAAGAACTCCGTATTGCTCTCTTAGCCCGCTTCAGCGGGGTTTCCTCCATTAGCCCGGAAATTCATGTCCGGGCGAACTCGCAACGAAGCAAAGCCGCTTTTTATACTTCTCAAACACCCTCTAAACGATCGAGCAATTCCAAAACTTTTTCCAACCCTTCAGCCGATGCTTTGAACTGCACGCTATCCGATGAAGTTTGATCACATTCTTCAAGTACATCAAACCTCTCAACATCGAGACTCAGAAGAATTAATTTATCCATGTAAAGCGTGAAACTCATTCTTTGAGATAGCGTAATAAACAACATCTGTTTTGTAATAGTAAGCATTCTTTTCAAATCTCATGCCGACTTTTTGCATGACTCGCTGAGAAGCAATGTTTTCGGGTTGGGCGATCGCTACAATTCGCTCCAATCCCGCTTGCTCGAATCCGAATCGTAAACAAGCGATCGAGGCTTCCGTCGCAAATCCCCGATTCCAGTAGATCTGATCTAGTGTGTATCCCAATTCAACTTCCGGTGTTCCATCCAGATGAATCAATCCACAGCGACCAAGAAACGTTTGACTCGCTTTCTCAATCACCGCCCACATTCCGAACCCCCATCGATCGAAGCGTTCCAACTTTGCCGGAAATCCAGCCTCAAGTTCTGCCCGTGTCCTTGTTCCTGAAGAGATAAACCGCATCACCTCCGGATTGCCAAAAATTTCTGCCAATCGATCCAAATCTTCGTACTTGAAAGGTCGCAACCAAAGGCGTTCTGTCTCTAATTCCTGCATTCGTTTCGATTCTCCTCTAGCTCGGATTTCATAATCCTGGCAAAATGATCAGTACTCACTTCAAAATAATGAAGCATCATGATCTCTACGCTACAAACTGCTCTCGCTCAAGGTCGCGCCCTCAAAATCATCAGCGGCTTAAACAATTTTGATGCCAACAACGTCGCTTCGGTGATCAAAGCTGCCGATCGTGGTGGTGCAACCTTCGTCGATATCGCGGCTGATGCCAACTTGATCCGCATGGCAAAACAATTGACCAGCTTACCCATCTGCGTTTCTGCCGTCGAACCTGAACAATTCGTGATGGCGATCGAGTCCGGTGCAGACCTGATCGAAATCGGTAACTTTGACAGTTTTTACGCTCAAGGTCGTCGCTTTGAAGCGGAAGAAGTATTGGCACTGACTCAGGCGACCCGCGCTCTGTTACCGAACATTACCCTTTCCGTGACCGTTCCTCACATTTTGCCATTAGACCAACAAGTTCAACTGGCAGAAGATCTCGTGAAAGCGGGTGCTGATTTGATTCAAACCGAAGGCGGAACTTCTTCGGCTCCGGCACATTCTGGCGTGTTGGGCTTAATCGAAAAAGCGGCTCCAACTCTAGCCGCAGCTTACGAAATCTCTCATGCGATCGACATTCCCGTTCTCTGTGCCTCCGGTCTATCCAGTGTCACCGCTCCGTTAGCGATCGCCGCTGGTGCTTCCGGTGTCGGTGTCGGTAGCGCAATTCACAAGCTGGACAGCGAAATCGCCATGATTGCCGCAGTCCGATCGCTGGTTGAATCGCTCGATCGTGCTTCGGTCAACGTCTAAACACAAAAAACCGTAACGGTTACAATTCCTGACCGTTACGGTTTCAACAGCAATCCAAAATTCTCTAGAACAGTCGGAAAATGAACGGATAACGAAACGGCTCATCTGGCTTCGTGAAACAGTGCGCCAGTGCCCAAATCGTCAATCCCCAGTGCAGCAAGTATCCAAATCCGATCAGCGGAAAGAATAGCACTCCTCCAATTCCAAAGGTCAGGAACGACAGAATGGCAGCCGGAATTCCAATCACTGCCGCCCAAAACCAAACATTCAGGTGAAAGTTCATCGACTCTTTAGCATTCGCTTTGACGATCGGATCATCAGAGAGCAGATTGACTGCAAACGGAACGCCAAACGAAAACAACGTTGTGCTAAAGAAAATTGCGCCATGACTTAGGCAGGATAACAAGCGGCGTTTATCAGAATCAAAAGTGGTTTGCATCCTGGATTTCTCCTATAGTGCTTTCTCTTTACAGGCTCGATCGTATCCTCCTCACCGATGCCTGTAATAGTGCAGTTTACCGTACTGTAAAATTTTCCTGCCTTTTCCTTTAGATAGATTAATTTGAAGAATTCTTGACTCGATCGCAGGGGCGGTTTTCCGCGTGATTGAGATTACTTCGCTAGAGTATTTAGAAAATCTGAAGATTTCTTGACTTACTTTTTTCCTTCATTCTGACGGTAGAGGCGAACTTTTATCAAAGAAATCTAATGTCAAATATACGGGGATCGCTCCTGATTACCAATATTTTCAGATTCAAGCGATCGCTCTTTTAGCAAAGGGAATGTCTATACAATTCTTAACAGCAACTGCCCTATTTTATCTTTTGAAATAGCGAATTTCCGCTGTTAAAATTCCCCACCCAAACTGCAACACAATCGCTAGGATCAAACCTGCATTTCGATACATGACTCAGACTCTAGGACAATAGAAATGAAGCGTTCTTTAAATCTAACTTTCAAATTCTTGCCGCTAATCAGTGTGGCGATGTTTGCTGCCTGTAGCAATCAAAATAACGTTGCAACCAATCCAAACTCTGCGAATAATCCCTCCGCTGCGACGAATACCGATACTCGATTTGCCGCAGCAAAGGGTTGTAAGAATATTGGAATTCTCTTGCCCGAATCCGATTCATCGGCTCGATACGAAGCCTACGATCGACCGCTTCTAGAAAAGGAAATCAAAGCCCGAATTCCCGATGCAACGATTCAATATGCCAACGCCAATAATGATGCGGACACTCAACAAAACCAAGCAGATGCAGCACTCACGAAAGGCGCTTGCATTCTTGTCGTTGATCCAAAAGACAGTGATAAAGCATCTGTGATTGTACAAAGAGCGAAAGCAAGTCAAGTTCCAGTCATTGCTTACGATCGCTTAATTCAAGACCCAGATGTTGCCTACTATGTGTCATTTGATAATGTCCGAGTCGGTGAACTTCAAGGACAATACATCGCAGATCAATTTCAAAAAGGCGCTTTCGGTCTAAAACCGGGCGCGAACTTGGTCATGATCAATGGTTCGCAAACCGATAACAATGCACTCCAGTTCCGAGAAGGTGCATTAAAAGCATTGCAACCTTTAGTAGATAGCAAACAACTCAATCTAGTGTTTGACCAGTACACTCCAAACTGGGAGAACGCAAGAGCGCAATCGATCATGGAGGGCATTCTGACGCAGCAAAAGAACAATGTCCAAGCTGCGTATGTTGCGAATGATGGCATGGCGAACACGGTGATCGCAGCACTACGATCGCAAAAACTGGATGGCAAAGTGCTTGTCACTGGACAAGATGCAACTTTGACAGGAATTCAAAACATTCTCACAGGCGATCAAGCGATGACCATTTACAAGCCGATCGCCAAAGAAGCTCAAGCGACCGCCGAATTAGTTGCTGCTTTAAGTAACGGCACAAATCCAGGTGGAATCGTCAATGGTCAAACGGCTCTAAAATCCGGTGGACAACTTCCCTCTGCGCTCATTGCCCCGATCGCAGTCGATAAAACCAACATTCAACAGACCGTTTTCGCAGATGGCTATCTGAAGCGGGAAGAAGTCTGCAACGGCATCACGGGCGATACGACGGGTATCTGCCGCAGCTAATGGAATTGGGGTGATTTAACATCACCCCGCTATCAAGACAGCAACTATGAACAATTCAGTTTTACCGACTCAAACCGGAACACAAAGCGATCGCGCCATTCCCCGTCTGCAACTCCACAACATCAATAAATCATTCGGTGGTGTTCAAGCCCTGAAAAATGTTGATTTTGAAGTGTACGCAGGCGAAGTGGTTGGACTTGTCGGGGATAACGGTGCAGGAAAATCAACGCTCGTCAAAACCATGTCTGGGGCTTACGTTCCTGATTCGGGTGAGATTTTGATCGATGGGAGTCCCGTCACGATTTCTTCTCCTCAAGATGCCACCCGTCTCGGCATCGAAACGGTTTATCAAGACTTAGCCCTCTGTGACAATCTCGATGTGGTTGCAAATCTTTGGCTTGGTCGAGAAGCCTATCGCTGGATTATTCCAGGCATTCTAAAAGCCCTCGACGAAACCGAGATGGAACGCCGCACGATCGAGGTTCTCAAAATGCTCGATGTCAAAATTCCATCAGTTCGTCGTCCGGTCGCCACGCTTTCCGGTGGACAACGCCAATGTATTGCGGTTGCAAAAACAATCCTTCGTCAACCTAAAGTCGTTCTCCTGGATGAACCGACCGCTGCACTGGGAGTTGCCCAAACTCGGCAAGTTCTAAACCTAATCAACCGCTTGAAACAGCAAGGTCTAGCTGTAGTAGTAATTTCTCACAACTTGCATGATGTCTTTGAAGTCTGCGATCGAGCGATTGTCATGCGTCTCGGTCAACGTTCCGCTACGTTTGACATCAAAAATTCCACCTCAGAACAAGTTGTTGCCGCTATCACAGGCGCAGAATATCGCGATGCTCCCGTTTCCTCTCCAGAAATGCTATGAAAACCAATGCCAAAGAAGACGATCGTTCTACAGTCAATGCAGAAATAAGCGATCCAAAGTCAAATCTTACGCGATCGTCATTCAATCTCCGTTCTCTCATGCGAGGCGATCTAGGATTTATTCCAGTAATCGTCACGCTTGCACTCATTACGCTGTATTTCCAACTAACAACAGGTGGCGTTTTTCTCCAAGCCAGAAACTTAACCAACCTAACTCAGCAAATTGTTGTTATTAGCATTCTCAGTACTGCGGCTGTTTTAGTCCTACTACTAGGCGAAATTGACCTAAGTTTGGCTGCTGTTGCCCAAGCTTGTGCGGCAGTAATGGCGACCGTTTCGGTGTATCAAAATTGGGGTGCAGTTCCCTCAATATTGGCAGCACTTGTAGTCGGTGCATTGATTGGCTTGGTAAATGGATTTTTCATTGCCATCTTAAGAGTCCCATCCTTCATTGTGACGTTGGCAGGTTCGATCGGATATGCCGGATTTTTGCTGCTGGTACTTGGAAGGCAAACGACCCTAATTGTTCGTGATCCAGCCATTCGTGCTTTAGCACCAACTTATCTTAATCCGATCGTAGGTTGGGGATTACCGATCGTCGTTGCTGCTCTTTATGCGATCGGAGCTTGGTACGAACGTCAACGTCGAACCAAAGCAGGACTTTCAGTAAAACGTCCAACCACTTTGATCGCTCAAGTCGCAGGCATTTTTGCAGGCATCTTCTTGATTGTGTTCCTGTTCCAAACGTATCAAGGCGTTCCCCAAGCGGTCATGATCTCGCTAGGAATCGTGCTGGCGTTCTGGTTAATTCTTCGTAAAACGCCGTTTGGTCGTCACTTGTATGCGGTTGGTGGCAATGAAGAAGCCGCAAGACGCGCTGGAATTAATGTGATTGCGATGAAAATGGCGGTGTTCACGCTGGCATCGACTCTCGCGGCAGTGGCAGGAATTATGCTGACTTCTCGGAGTACGGCAGTTGCAACTCAAATTAGTGCAACTTTATTGTTGAATGCGATCGCGGCTGCGGTAATCGGTGGAGTTAGCTTATTCGGAGGACGTGGCTCTATTTGGGCAGTGATTCTAGGTGCATTAGTGATTGGCAGTTTAGACAATGGACTCGACTTGCTAAACCAAGATCAGAGCATCAAGAACATTGTTCAAGGAGCCGTTCTTGTTCTTGCAGTTACAGCAGATGCTCTAGTCAGACGATCCAATCCAGTACGCGGCAAATAAAAAGTAAAAGACCTTGATTGATATCTCTCCAATCAAGGTCTTTTTATCGAATGCCAAACCAATCTAATTCAAAGTATCGACAAGTTGTTTGATTTTATCTTCTTGTCGCTGCATGATTTGATCCGGGAAGCGCAACTCGATAATCGTTCGATCGTCAATGATTTCAATTTGCTCCACCTTTGCCAACAATCGATTTGGCAAAGATTGATCCGCAGTTTGACTCAAGAGCAACCCAACAAGCGGTTGATAATAGCTCAAAAGTTTAACATCTTCGATCGCATCCGATTGAATCTCTAGTTGCAAGCTCCGGTTACTAATCCGCGTTGCAACACCCGCGTAAAATTGCCCTCTCCAATACAGTTGAGCATAAGCACGAATCTCTTTACGAACTCTCGTAACATTGCTCGGTTCAGCATTACGCTGTTTAAACGATCGAGTCAGACTCCCGACAATGAACCTGAATGATTGAAACGGATCATCGACGTTTTCTCGTTGCTGAGAGTACCACTCCCGCACATCAGAATAAATCACAACACTCAAGGCATCGAGTTGAGCGCGGGTTAGATCGATAAACTCGATCGATAACATCGCCTGAGTTTCATTCATTGGAACGACGCGAATAATTTGTCCTTTGACAAAGGCTCTCGCTCCGTAATCCCCGATCAATTCAATCTCCGCATCTTCGAGAAAATCCGCCCAGTTATCCACAATCAATTGACAACCCGTTTCACTCACATTCATTGTGCGTCCCTGAATGACTGCACCATTTGTGTAAAGCACTGCGGATAATTTACGATCGAGTCGATGTGCCCGTCTCAGTTGCGGCTGTTCCAAGGCGACCAATAGCGCTGACACAATCAGAATCAGGTTAAAGAAACTCCAAGCCATGTTTACTAACACAGCTTCCGAGTCTTGAGGACGCAAAATCAACCAGAACGGAACTGCGGCAACGCCAGCGGTAACTAACAATGCTACAGTCATCAAGGCTTTTGCTGAACCCCAGTCAAAGCTTCGCTTCGTGACGGACAATCCTTTATCAGTCACGTTAAAGCTTCCCAACTTTGGATTGAACACTGCCAGCATGGTTACAATCCCAGCGTGGAAGGACATCGCGAACTCATAGATTTCGTTCCAGAAGGAGAAACGAACATTCTTGTAAGTGATGTAGTTTGCGTAGGTAGAAACAAAAAAGTGAGGCAGCGCATACGCTAAAGTTTCCAGTCCTAAACCTCGAATTGGATTGATTCCGAATACGAGGAACATCGCGGGAGCCAACGCATACATCAGGCGCGGGAAACCATAGAAGAAGTGGGAAGTTGCGCTGAAATAGCAGATTCGTTGCCCGATCGATAATTTCAACTTCGGATTAAACAGTGGATTCTCAAGCCGAAGGATTTGTGCCATTCCTCGTGCCCAACGAATCTGCTGACCCACATAAGCGGAGAACTTCTCTGGAGCAAGTCCCGCCACCATAATTTTGTCGTAGTAAACGGATTCATAGCCCAAAGAATGCAGTCTCAGTGAGGTATGACAGTCTTCCGTCACCGTTTCAACCGCAATACCGCCTACTTCCAGCAAGTGTGACTTTCTGACAACCGCCGCAGATCCACAGAAGAAAGCTGCGTTCCAGAAGTCATTTCCTTTCTGTAGCACTTTGTAAAACAGTTCATTACCTACGGGAATCTTACCGCCCGTCTGCAAGTTCCGCTCAAACGGATCAGGATTGTAAAACCAGTGCGGTGTTTGAACGAGCGAGACTTTAGGACTGTAGAAAAAGCCAACGGTATCTTTAAGAAAATGACGAACCGGAATATGGTCACAGTCGAGAATCAGAACGAGATCGCCACCTGTTCGACGCAATGCAGTGTTAATATTTCCTGCTTTTGCGTGATCATTGTTGTCGCGAGTTAGAAGTGTGCAACCCAGTTCTTTGCACATCTGCCGAAGTTGCTCCCGTCTTTCTCGGAATTTCTCAGCACGACCATCATCAAGAATGTATACCTTCTTTTTGTCAGCGGGATAGTCGATCGCTAATGCTCCCAATGCTGTTTTACGAACAATCTCGACATCTTCGCTGTAAGTCGGAATATAGATATCAACTTTGAACCACTGATGCTCAGGAATGGTTGAGAGTTCAACAGGCTTCCGTTCTTTTAGCTTCAGAGTTTGAAAGAATGCCAGCGCCAAAGTCAAAATCGCGTAGAGTTCCGCCAAAAACAGTAAAACACTACAAGTTGCATCAAGCCAACCACTCGTAAGATTCAGGGTATAGTTCGTGCGGTAGTACAAATACCGAAAGGTCGTAATCAAGCTCAACCACACCATGAATAGGTGCAGATACTCGCTAGTTTGTCCTTTCGCGTGTTTGTGTTCGATATCGGTGACTGCCCAACCTAACCCGATTAACAGCACTGCAACAATTCCCTGCTGCCAAATTTCGAGTGGGGTCACAATCAGAGGAACGGATAGAACAAGCATCAAGCCCATTAATATAACAAGCTGAGGAGCGCTGTTTTTTTGGAAGAGTCGATCGAAGAAATTTGGAATCAGATCGACAAACCAGGCTACAACCCGCTGTCCCTTACTCCGATACCGTTTTGGAGGAGTTGAATTTGTCATGACGATTTACCCCGCAACGCGCTTGAGGAAAAGTTGAGCAATTCCATACAACAAGAGGGAACTACCGATAATGCCGATCGGGAGAAGATACCACTGTTCTTGCAATAGCTGTCTCGCTTTGCTCAAAGCATTGGTGTTCTCGATCCGCCGCCGCTCTGATTGATTCACGAATTGCATTTGATAAGCATGGGAATCAAACGGTGAAGGGTTCACTTGATTGGTGCTGATGAGTGCCGTGTCTTCTTTGAGTTGATAGAACCAAAGATCATTGCTCAACACGTCTTGAACTTGTTTCAGTCCTGGTTCTGCTTGTGCGGTCAGTGCAATCATTACCCGATCGCGGTTCCAAGGCGACAACATACTTTTAATCACGCCACCTTGGTCGGGTAGAGCATGAATCTGATCCTTGCCAGATTCTCGTGCGAAAGCGTCCATGATGCGGAATCCAGAGTTTGATTCGAGCATTTCTTTAACGGGGAATCGATCGCGAACTCCGATTGCGACTAAATGTCGATCGCTTTTCACAGGTTCGGGTAGATTCGATGCAGTGAAGACATCAAGTTTCACTGAATTGGCTTGGCTGAGTCGTCCCATTCGTTCACTGAACTTCAGCAGTGTCATCACATCCGCATCAGTAGGAGAATCAGGAACAACGATCGCTGTTTTAGACAAATCTTGAGGTGCAGTAAACGGATAACCTGTGGTCAACAGCTTCAGATCCGGTAGCTCAACTGAATTTTCACGTTTGAGATTGAAATCAGTACTGCTATGAACCGTTCCCCAAAGCTGTTGATCGCTGACTTGACCGCACTTCGCTGTTTCTTTCGCATACAGATCAAAAGCAACATCAATCACTGAATCCGATTTGATCAAGTTCGGCGGCAGATCAACGTTGAGTAGCTCATTCTTTGCGCCATTGTCTGAAGTTAGTTTCTTGCTGCCGATCGTCACTCCATCAATCCGGACAGAAATCGACGATCGACGAGGATCGACTTGAGCGCCGTAACTGTATCTCAGATTCATCGAGCTACCACGCAACATTCGATCGTCCGGCAGAGCGCGGAATTGGAATTGTACAGGAGGTGCAGAAGTCCCACGTACAGTCACATCTTTGAAAGGCTTGTTATCTAATCCCTTCAAAGCACTGAGTTGGAATGAATCCTGAAGCGGGAGATAGCGATCCCAACTGCGGGGATTCGGTGTAGCCACTTCAGCCACATCGCGAACGAGAATCACCTGTCCAGAGCCGATCTGACTGCTGCTTGGTTGCACTAGGAATTGAACTGCTTTTTTGACTCCTTCTGCTCCATTTCCAGAAGCGACAATGACTGGCACACTACCATTGTTCATCGTTGTCAGCATCAAAACACCAACATTCTCAGGAAGCGCCGCCTTGCTACCATCCAGAATTTGATTGTTTGCAATGTTCAGAGGTAGCTTCAGCGATTTGAGCGTTGGCTGATCTTGAGGAGTCCCGATAATGACTAAGCGATCGTTCCACTCAAATTTTTTGGTGTCTTTTACTAAACTGGTTTCGAGCGATCGGAAATCAGACAGTCGCCCAAAATGTGTGTGAAAACGACTCGTTGCAGTTAACCAAGCCTCATTGACTTGAGCAGGCAAAAGATAGTTTAGACGGGGTGTATCTAAGCCCAATTCGTCAAAGAACGGGAAAGGATAACGACTAAAATCTAGTGCAAGTGACCGAGGTTGATAGTCAATGATTACTTTCGAGTCAGGCAAGACTTCTGACCAAAGTGCTTTATCGTCTGGATTGGCGCAGGTTGCAGAATTTGTCTGTTGAGCTACTAACGTGATCTCGTTGTAGTCTTGAACGAGATTCGCTGGAATATTGACGATCGCTTCTCCAATCTGAGCATTTCTCAAGTTCATCGGAACACTGCCAATGCTTGTATCGTTCACGCGAACAATCATGTTCGATTTATCCGATACGATCGCGGGAGAATGCTGGAATCGAATCACTGCTTTAGCAGATTTCACGTTCCAATTCTTCGGACGGGTGAAGCCAACTCGTGCTTCTGCGTAAGTTCCCTGTAAACGGAAACGGTTGCCGATCGCAGGACTCCGATTGAACTCCAGCACATACTGACTCATTGGTGCTGCATTCGGTTTTGGGGGAGTCTCAGCTTTCTTCTCAGGTTGAGGGGTGGGCGCTGGGGACTCGGAGGCAACAGGCTCAGAAGGTGCAATGTAGGGTTCGCTCACTGCTTCGACGGGTGCAGGTTCAGCGATCGGAGCAGGTTCAGGCTGATAAACTGGCGCTTGTGGGCGGTAGACAGGTGCTTCCGCAGGCGTACTTGGTAACTTGAAGTCTCGAATGAGTTGGTCTTCTTGTTTTTGAATACCTTGAGCGGAAACGGCGATCGGTTGTTGAGCATGAAGCAGCACGATCGCGAGTCCGGTCACTAATCCAGCACAACATAAGACTAGAGTGCGTGTCAGCATAGTTTTAGAGCCTCGACGCAAAGATTGATCTGAAAACCGTTTATTCATGGAAGGGATACGTTTGCAGCTTGAGTAGGTTCAGTAAGGTAAGTTGCCATTTGGTTCGGTGGGAGCAGACCAAACCAGGCAAGATTCTGAGAGTAGTAGGCGGAATCGTTATCCCAGAATCCATTTCGGTATGAGGGCAATAGCTTTTGGGTGAAAATTTCCTGTGCGATCGCAGGATCGATCACGCGGAAAGCAGCGTATAACATTCCGTATTGTGAAGTCGCTTCGTAGTCTACTAATGGACGACCTTGCAAATCGAGCTTGGCAGGAATTTTGCGCTCTCGTTGCCACATCTGTTTGAGATAACCAAGATTTGCCTTGAGATAGGCTTTGGCTCTTGGTTCTCCAAACCAGGTAGCATCTAACGCCACACGCCACCAAACGCGGCTGGCATCGAATCCATATCGGGTAATCAGCGGACTGCCTGGATCAAGCGCGGTATACATTCCGGTGTTTGGATCAACAGCAATCCAATCGCTCGGTAAGCCTACAGGTGAGACTTTCGAGGATTGCTCTAACATCTGGTAGCTACTGTCTACGAGGCTCAACCAATCGCGCTCTGAATCGACTTGGGCAAAGAGGCGAAAGGCATACGGCGCGAGATACGAGGGATTCGCTTTGAGCTTTTCGTTTCGCTGAAAAAGCGCGATCGCTCCTGGCAGTAGATATCGTTTTCCATCAGCGGGCAATGTCAGAGTTGCGTGTGTCCAGAGATCTTTTAACTTGGTACGCGCAAGCTTGAGGTAATCGGGGCGCTGCCATCTTCTGGATGCCAGAATTAATGCAGTAATGCCATCAATATCTGCATCACTGGCAACATTAGCATCGAGAATGCCCCAAGCTCCAGTCGAATTCTGTCCCCATTTCCATGCCCAGAGAGAATCGATCGACTTATTGTTTTTGTCTCGTCGCTGTAAGTTAGTTTCTGCCCATTGAAGCGCGATCGAGAATGTTTCAGGATCATTCGCCATGACTGCTCGTAACATGGCGTAGGCTTGACCTTCCGAAGTCGATCGTCCATTCGCTTCCCAGTCGATTACTCGTCCATCCGCTTGAATGAACCGCTTGCGATAAGCTGTCCAACTTTCAGCCAGCAATGAACTATGATCGGATGCTTCAACACTCGCTACAAACGTAGAACGTTGAGGAGGAGCCGCACAAGAAACTAATCCTCCGAGTCCAATCAATCCAGCAATGGTTAGTGGTACAAGCAAGCGCAGCATAATTGATCACCACCAAAGTTAATAGCGCTCCCAAGGGGGTTGGAACCCGCGTTGTTGCAGCATTCCTTCTTGAACTTTCTGGATACGTTGTTCCAGTTCGGGATCTGATGTTCCTTGTTCTGCCTGCTCGATCTTGAGTTGTTCAAATTGATCTAATGCAGTCAGAGGTTGACCTTGAGCAGCAGAGAGTTCCGCCAGAGATCGCAGTGCAATTCGATCGTCTGGATCAAGTTCCAAAATTTGAGAGTAGAGATTAGAAGCTGAGGCAAACTGTCGCTGTTGGAATCGCACACCTCCCAGACCAGACAAGGCATCTAGATTCTCTGGCTGTACTTTCAAGATGGCTTGGTAAGCATCTTCGGCTCGATCTGAGTTTCCGAGTGTCTGTTCGAGTTGAGCTTTGAGGAAGAGAAGCGAGATGTTTGAGCGATCGTCTGGTGAGGTTTGTCGAACTCTAGCAATTAATCGATTTGCTTGCGCTCTTGCCTGTCTTGGGTTGCGGCTTGCTAGTAATTGGATCAAGCGAACTTGGACAGGTACGTTTGTTGGATCAGCTTCAATCAATGCGTTGTAGAGCGACTCACGACTCCGATCGCTGGGTAAGATGCCAACTAATGTGTAGAGTTCCGAAGGAGTCTCTGATGGACGAGATTGAAGGAATCGAGCGAGGACTGTTTCGGCTTCGCCTTCGGTGATTTTTTTAGCTTGATAAGCTACCGCTGTACGACCGAGTTGAAGCTGTGCATCTTCGGGGTTATCCGCGATTAAGCGATCGTATAATCTCAGAGCTTCATCAAATCGATTCTGAGCGAGTCGCAGTCCTGCTAAAGAACGAACTGCACCAGATTTGAGATCAGCGTCGATCGCTTCATCAGAAATTAGAGCTTCGTAACGTTTTGCTGCTCCTTCGAGATTGCCTTGTTTGCGATCGAGTTCTGCAAGCAACAATTGAGGAGCACGATCGCGGGAACCAACCGGAGTCGATTGATAGCGAGATAAAGCTTCCTTTGCTTGCTCGAATTCGTTCTGTTCAATTAGGATCTGAGCAAGCCGGAAGTTCAAAAATGGCTCATTCACACCGCTGCGAATCAAACGCTCATACACAGAAAGAAATTCGGGGTCGGGTTCTAGGCGGACTAGCGCTTGAGCGATCGCGAATTGTTGTGCAGGCTCGTTCGGGATCGATTGCAGAATTGGTCTGAGTTGCTGACGAATTTCACTGTCTGTTAGTGTTCCGAGTTGAGCTTCTAGAGCAAGTTTCTGAATGAGAAGGGTTTGATTCTCTGGTTGTTGCTGGGCAAGTTGCCGATAAAGTTGCAGTGCGGTTTTACGCTCTTTGGGAATTCCGCTGAGAACATCTGCAATTTCTCGCAGCAAGATTGGCGAAGGATTTGAGGTTTCAGACAATACCTGACGGTAGAACGATCCAGCTTGAGTGACCAGTTCAGGACGATTTTCTCGTCTACCTAATTCATTCAACGCACGAGCCAAAGGCAGTCGAGCATCAGATCGATCGCGGAGTGGATCAAGAATAGCTAATGCTTGGGTCGATTGGCGATTTGCTAAATATGCTTGAGACAATTCCGATCGCACTTGAATACTAAAGGCATTCGTTTGTCTCGGAAGCTGTCCTTCTAAGATTGCGATCGCTTGAGTTGGATTGCCCGAAGCCCGTAAAGCACGAGCATAAGCGATCGCAGCATTTCCGGTAATTGGAGTATTTGATCTCGATCGGTAGCGCTCAAACAATTCCAACCCTTTCTGTGCGTCGCCTGCATAAGTGTAAATTTGTGCGGCTCCCAAAAGCACTTCTGGTGCTGGATTAGCTTGTAGAACAAGCTCGTAGTCTGCTAAAGCTTCAGAAAATCGCCCTTGATAGCCGTACAATAATGCACGTTGGGCGCGAGCTTCTGAATCTCCGCTATTGAGCCTCAGCAAAGTCGTGAGTGCTTCAATCCCTTGTTTTTGCCACTCTGGTTTAAAACCAGCCAGAATTCCAACTGTTTTCAGTGCTAACTGATTGTTTGGGTCTTGCTGCAAAACTCGCTGGTAAGCTTGCCACGCATCACCATCGCGTCCAGCTCGGCGGAAAGAAATTGCAAGTCCTAACTTTGCCTCGATCGAGCTTGGATAGCGTTGAATCGATTGCTGAAAAGCTTTGATCGCATCGTCTACCCAGCCTCTACCAAGGAGCGTATAAGCTTCACGGACATCAGCGGGGATGTTTGGAGTTTGAGCGATCGCAATTTGACTTTCTGCCAAGGTGAGCAGAGGAGTCCCGGCAAGAAGCCATCCGAGACAAAGAGAGAGGGTGAACTGTTGCTTGACGCGAGCCATGTTAGCGGGGTGTTTGCGAGTGTTCATGGGATCGGGGAAAATCACTGAGCTTGTCTGCCTTTAGGGGTGACATCGAACTCTGTTCTTAGACGAACGCCAGCGATCGTTTCAGAGAAGTTATTGCGCTCTTGGATCGAGAAACCGAGGCGCAGATTCGGGAGTAACCGGAAGTCATAGAACAATTCCAAGACATCAGGATTCTCAACGCCGCTTTGTCGCCGTAGTCGGTCATTGGATAAAGAACGACCATAGGCAAGCCCTAAGCGATCGTCTGGAGTTAACAGATCTAAAAAGGTGATGCCGCCGCTGAATGTATCGCCGCTTTCGTCTAAATCGAGATTGTTATAGCGTCCGTAGCGTCCGAAAACTCCCATTCTTAAGCTAGGAATGAACAACTCAGCATTTACACCATAAGCTTGTTCTCGATCGCCTCGGAGAACCCCGGTTTGTCCTCCGCCACGGCTGATTTGAAAGATTTCTTGGAAACCACTTTCGGAGCCAGAATCGCGATCGGTGGCATAAGTTCCGCGCACAATCAAGTTACCGTAGCGGATACCTAATTCGCCTGCAAAACCATCGAGTGCGAAATCACTCAGTCCTCTAGATGACGAGAAAACGGCTGCCTTTGCTTCGATGTTGTCGGTGAGGCTGAAGTTTACTAATGCACCTGGGCGTGAAGCAATTCCGGTCGCGCTCAGAGCAGGGTTTGTTTGAAACACCGGACTGAAGAATTGCGAGGCTCCATCTTTGGCGAAACTATTACGATCGAAGTATGAGGTTAAATCAATCTGACCAACGACAAATCGCAAGTTTGGAATGTCACGCGGTGAAGTTGCAAAGTAGAGTTCTGTAATATTGAATCCGTTGTTTGGAGTATCAGTGAAAGCTCTACCTGTTGTGAGATCGAGTGTTGCACCGACCAGCGCATTTGGTGTGAGTGGATAGATACCAAATAGTCTTGCTCGTGCTGAAGTCTGGTCGCCTTGAAATAAGTAGACACCCTGAAAAGTTAGATTCGGCGGCGTGAGCGCAGTACTCAGTAGGAATGGGCGGCGGGATCGGGTTAGAGAATCGGCATTGCGACCGGATTGAGCGACTAAATCTGAAGTACGAGAAGGATTGAGCGCGATTTCGGTTGGCGCAGCTTCAAAATTAATCGGCTCCTTCATTGCATCAGGACGAATGCCTCTGACAGTAGAAACCGGAGCCGTAAAACGCTGTTCAGCAGGTAGAATTCCACCCTGAACATCCGTTGCAGAAAGGGTAGATGCAACTAAAGACGATTTGGGTTGCTCAGTGCGTTGAGTCGTTGGAAGTGAAATTGCTGATCCTGCGATCGGAGGTGCAAAGTTTGGCTTTTGAGTAGTAACGGGTTTTACGGAAGTTGTTTGCCCTGATAGCTGTTGAATGAGATCAGCTTCCGATTGAATCATCGGTTGCGATCGCTCGATCGGCAAATTCGGCTGAGAGACCGCAGCAATCTTGGTCGCAGAACTTTGTTCTGAAGGGTTAGCTTGTGCGGGTTTTCCGGCATTGAGACCTGCAAATAGAGCGACGATCGCGGAAACCACAACGCACGACAGGAGAGAACTGGACTTAGCGAACCGGGTTATATCTGACATACCACACCGTTATGGCTCAATAGACACTCTTCAGAGTGCCGAGAACAACATTGACGAAGCCTGAATCAAAGTCAGTATTATCACTAAAAATATGTAGCGGATTTTACTGTTGATTTTAACTTCTTCAGAAATTGACCTCGGATGCTATGACCGAAATCAATCATTGTGCCTAGAGTTCCCGTAATTAACCGAATCGAACCTTTCCTTTTAGCTACTAATACTTTTATCCTGGCTAGTAAAAAATGACACATTTACTTATGTCAGATGCAAAACTGGCTCCCGTAATTTAGGTGTAAACCGCTTGCACTGGTCAGGGAATGAATAGAGTAAACGTCCAGTTTTGCGATCGTTCCTCATATCCCCTACGAGAATTCACTATGAAAGGCTTTCAGAAATTTCTTCGGTTCTGTGCAAGTGGCACACTGATCTCGTTCCTGATTCTCTGTACAGGTTGCACTGCTATTCCTTTTCTTGGAAGTGGACAGACTCCTAAAACAGACCTATCGATGCAGGTTGAGCCAACTCGCGATCCGGGAATTTACCAGGTCACAGGCAGCACCAATTTGCCAGATCAAACTCGATTGACGATTCAAGCAATTCGCAATTTGCAGCCCAATTCCCAAGCCGAATCAGGACAGTCTTATTCGATCCTGGCTCGAACAGAAGTCAAGGTCGAAAAAGGGAAATGGCAAACCTCGCTGAATCTCTTACCGCAAGACCGATTAGAGGCTTGGCAAAAAACTTCTCGATCGCTAAATCTCAAATCTGAGCCTGAGAACCAAGTCCGATTCTTGGCAATGACTGATCCCACACAGGACTCGATCGGGATTCAAGAGCAATCAAGCACGACAGCAAATCAGGGAACGAGCGTTCAGTTCACCGCCGATGGAAGAAGCTATTTGCAAGCAGAACAAATTTTAACGATCGAGCCTCCGACAGCAACCGTAGCTGCTACCGAGAAGCTTAGTCAAACGGTAGTTAAAATCGCAGTTCAACCAACCAATAAAGCAACGGAAGTGAAATCGCAAACCGATGCTGAATTGCCAACAAAAGCATGGATGCGGTAAATCAAAAAGGCGCAACTCAGGAGTGATTCTGGTTGCGCCTTTTAATTTATCTCTGTACTGTCCAGGTGGGATCAAGCGCTTGAAAGCGTTGTGCAAGGTGATTGAGCGGCGTAGTCTGAGTGGTATTCGAGGAAGGAGGCTCAACACGAAGCGTGGATTGGATTGTCTCGATCTCAGACATGATGTGCTGAAGCTGGGTTTGAAGATGCTGCATTTTCGCGATCGCGTCTGCCTCAACAGGTGAACTGTTCACTGGGGCAGGTTGGGCAACAGGACGAGCAAATCCCAAGAAAGATTGGGCAGCATGAAGCGGCGCAGCAGTTTGCAATTGAGTTGGAACTGGAGCAGGTTTTGGAACTGAAGCAGGTGGATTAGAAGCGATCGCGCCCTGAGACATTGCACGAGAGGGCGGATTCAGCGACACTTCTTCATCTAAGAAATATCTCAGACCAGAATCCGCAAGATAGGCATCTGAAAGCAATGCCTCTTGTAACTGAGCTTCTTTTTGTTTGAGTTGCTGCTCGATTTTAGCAAGTTGATCTTCAGCTTCTTGAACTCGACGGGCGGAAGACTTCCAAGCGATCGCGGCGCAGGTGGTAAAACTTGCACCCACACTGAGCAGTCCAGCGAGTGCGAGATAAGAGGTTGCAATATCTCTGAGTGACCCCTCAAAAACACGCTCTTCTTTAAATTGAATGGACAGCGGTTGAGATCCGTAAAGCGACAGAGGAATGGCAAAAGCTGAGAAGACTGTGCCAGCAGCAAGCGCAGCGGGGACAAATAACTTTCCGAGTGAAGTCATAGAGGTGAAGTTCTGAGTATCTTGGTTGCCAAAACCGTGTTCTGATAGGCGAATCTTGTATTTCTCGAAACTTCTAGACCAGATCACGGCTTTACGAGTTTGAGTATTACCTATCACTCCCTACATTAATCGCTTCACGGGGCAAAACAGGTGTAAATCTGATGAAGAATCGCCAGATCACCGAAAAGTTTCTGTAAAAATGCGGTTGCTTTTTATTTCTGAACTACAAGTTTTCTCTGAGCACTAAGAGTATAAACAAGTCAACGGCTGACGATGCCCGACCACTGAACTTTCTTGAGCTTGGCGCGACGATATGAAAAGAAGTTAGCGGGATCTTGATAGGTACAGTGAGGCGCGATCGCAATTTGTTCCGCCGCAATTCCCATCTGCTCTAGTTGAATTGCAATTACTCGTCGCACATCTAAGCGCGATCGTCCTGGAGTCGAGTCTTCTAAAATTGGCGAATTCGGCAAACTCATTAATTGATCAATTGTGGGATTCGGATCGATCGATGCTCCCACTTCTAACGCCACTGGATGCGAGACTTGATAGACTTCACCAGAAATCGCAGGACCAAGGGCAATTCTGAGGTCTTCGAGGTGGCTTCCTTGGACTTGAAGTTTCGCGATCGCAATCGGCACAATTTTTTGGGAAGTTCCGCGCCAGCCTGCATGAATGGCTGACACATTCCCGGTTTTCACATCGCCAATTAAAGCAGGAGTACAGTCGGCACTACACGCCCAAACCGCTTGTTGCGATCGCTCGGTTATCAGTCCATCGGCTTGAGAGAAATTTTCGCGGTCACTTGGATTTTCCAATTCAGAAGGCGACAGAACGGTATTGCCATGCACTTGATGAACTCGGTATGCCTCAGCATCGGGAGCCAGCACTTCGGTCAATTCAAACGGCGATCGAGGCGAAAACTGTTGTGTAAAGAAGCCGTGTTGCCAGGATTCTAAAAGACTGCAAGTGAGATAAGGCAGATCGTTCCAGGTTTGCCAGTGCCAATCGTGCATAAGGGGCATCCGCGAAATTACTAGCGCTATCGTAACGGTTTATTGCGGCATTGTTGTACGAAAATGGAAGAAAGCATGAAGTTTTTGTGAATTCGATCTGCGATCGAGCCTCAAACTCATCCAAGAGATTACGAGGCTTGAATTTTCTAGAATTCAGTGATTTTACTTGACCCTTGAATCAAGCTGGCGAATTTCCAGGAAAGTGTTTCCACTGACGGAATTTTTGGCATCATGGCAAACGAAATCGATTCATAGAAATCTGGGTATTCAATTATGTGAATTCAATAAAAACCCAATACTCGTCTCCGGATTTGTACCGAAAACTCGGTACTATGTCACTGGAATATGGTTAATTAGTGTAAAGAAATCCCCCAAAGATCGAACGGAACTTAGTCAGAGTCATCATCGACGAGTGAACACGAGCAAGCCTGAGAGGATACTACAGTTATGACGCAGCGACCTAGCCCAAATCGACCCCGACGCACGAAGTTACTCAAGCGCTTGGGATGTCTCAGTTGTTTGGGTGTTTTTAGTAGTGGAATGACGCTGGCACAAGCTTCCCCGTTGACCTCGTCGCCCGCGAGCGTGACCGTATCGCCTTCGCCCGCTGCGGTTGAGCCAACTCCACCCGCTCCGAGTGCAACTGTGGTTCCGACAACTCCAGCACCCGCCCCTGCGGTTCCGGAAAGTGCGACTCCTGATCCGACTCCACCCGTTCAGATCGAGATTCCAAAGTCTTCTCCGGTGTCTGAATCGCCGTTGGTCGCTCCTTCGCCCGCTGCGAGTCCTGCACCGAAGTATGAGCCGCCTAGCTCGATCGTGATTGAGAAACGCAATTCAGGTACAACGACGACTCCGAAAGCGACGACTCCGCCTAAAACGACTGGAATCGCGAACGCGGTTTCTAATGCCGTTTCTGGGGTGATGCGTCCGAAATTTAATCCGACTCAGCCAGAAGTGACCGCAGAAGCACAGGCGGCTCCAGAAACGGCTTCGAGTTGGACACCCCCTTCGATCGTGCCGCCTTCGTTTGTCCAAGATTACTTTAATCGCACCGTTCGCCCCCTGGGAATGCCCGGAAATGGGGATGTTCGCTTGCTCTTCCCGCTCTCGATTCCAAGTGCGATTACTTCAGCGTTTGGATGGCGAATTCATCCGATTACTGGAAATCAGCGGCTTCATACTGGAACCGATTTAGGTGCGCCGATGGGAACTCCGGTCCTGGCAGCGCTAACTGGGCGCGTGATTATGGCGGAGTTCTTTGGTGGGTACGGATTGTCGATCGCATTAGAACACACGAATGGATCGCAACAGACGCTTTACGCTCACTTGTCTGAGATCTTCGTCAAGCCTGGAGATGTCGTGAAACAAGGAACCGTGATCGGTCGTGTTGGTAGCACCGGAAATTCGACGGGTCCGCACTTGCACTTTGAGTTCCGTCAGCAAACTCAAGAAGGGGGCTGGGTGGCTCAGGATGCAGGATTATCGCTTGAACAAGCGGTTGCACAGTTAGCAAGATCGATGCAGGTAACTCAGCAAACTCAACCACAGACCCAAGTGCCGCAATAAAGAGTTGAAGCGATCGTTCAGAGGGCGGGGCTTCGAGTCGATTGCGCTCTTGCACCCCCTCTGTTGCAATGGCTCCAATCATCGCAATTGATAAATTTAACTATTTGTTGATGCAATTTCTGTCCGCCTTGTTGCAGCATATTCTCGTGAGTTGCTTCCTCAATTACATACAATTCTTTTCTCGTAGTTGCTGCTTCAAAAAGCTGATTCGCATTGTTTAAAGGAATATATCGATCGTCATTTCCATGAACAATCAAAACAGGAGCGCGAACATTGCGAATGGCATTAATCGGAGATGTATCTTGTACTCTGAACTGTGCAACTTGTTCTGCTTCTTGAATGGCGCGATTTCTCCAAACTCCTGGAAGCCAAGGAACTTGCGCTCGAATTGTTTCTCCTAAATCGGCAAAAGCAGCGATCGAGACTACTCTTTTAACTCGTGGATCTTTTGCTGCGGCTGAGATAGCAACGGCTCCTCCTGCTGAGATTCCAATCAAGGTAACATCGGTGGCTGAACTATCTTGTCTTGCTTCTAAAGAATCTAATAGGGCTGAAACTTCCTGCCATTCGTGATATCCAAAAGTGAAATATTCTCCGCCACTCTTGCCGTGTCCTCTCAGATCAATCATGGCTAAGTTGAATCCAGATTGCAGAAATGGAAGCCCGAATTCGAGTGTGTCTTGGCGAGTTCCACCTCTGGTATGAAGGAGAATAATTGTTCGTTTTGTAGTAGGTTTTGCAGAGATAAACCAGCCAGAAATATTGATGCGATCGCGAGTTGTAAACGTGATGGATTCCGCTTTGGCATCATATTGATTCAGAATCGAAGGCTGTTCGATCACAGGCTTCTTGTAATGACTAATCAGGGCGTAGGGAAGCCATCGATCGACAGCCCCGATCGCAAGAAGCAAGATACCAATGCTTAAAGCGATCGATCTTCGATTCTTATGGATTTTTTTACTTATCATTTACTGTGTTTGAAATGGGGTTATTTTGCCGCCCAACGCATTTACGATCGTGGTTGTATTGGCGACCATCATCTTGATATAGGTTTCCCCAGGACTACCCGGCGCGCCGATCGAATCCGAATACAATTGCTGTGGTGCCAACTTCACGCCTGCTTCCTGAGCGACAGTTTGAATCAATGCTGGATTGATAGTGGTTTCTGCAAAAATAGCCGGAACTTTTGATGCCTTAATTGATTGCACTAATTTCTGTACCGTTTGGGCACTGGGTTGCTCTTCGGTACTGATGCCGATTAACGTTCCCGCGATCGACAATCCGTAAGCATTGCCATAGTATTGAAAAGCATCATGTGTCGTAACTAAGCGACGATTTTGAGCAGGAATCGTTTGGATTTGCTGTCTAATCCAACTATCTAAGCGATTGAGATCGGCAATTAAGCGATCGGCATTCTGTGTTAGTTTCTCTCGATCGTTGGGCACGAGTTTGATTAGTTCATCTCGAATCGCGGCTGTCATTTTTGCCACATTTTGCACATTGCCCCAAACGTGCGGATCAGGGACTTTTTGCCCCTGTTCCTCAAGCTGAAGCGGTGGAATGACTTCTCCGATCGCAACTTGTCGCGCATTAGCTCCCGCTGCTTTCATCAATCGAATCAGTCCTGGCTCTAAGTTGTAGCCGTTGTACAAAATTAAGTTTGCTCGCTCCATTGCAGCCGTATCTGCTGGAACTGGCTCGTAAGTATGCGGATCGGCTCCGGGTTTGAGAATTCCTGTGATTTGAACCGAATCACCCGCGATCGTCGTTGCAAGATCCGTCAAGATTGTATTGGTCGAAACGACTTGTGGTTTTTGGTTGGTCGCTTGCTCTTGTCCAGTACAACTATGCAGCCAAAGCGCGATCGCACTTCCGAATAAAACTTGCCCGAATCTCCGTCGATCGAACATTTCCCGCTCCTAATATTTCTCAGCGAGATCAATCTACAGCGAAATGGGTAGAATCTCGATCGCTCTAAAGCGAGAAATTTTCCTCATCGTCGATCTGAACATCTAAGCTGGCGGATAAGACTTCTGCGACCATTGCTTCGAGTTCTGCGGCATTGATTCCGCGCTCGGCTTGGTCTTGGAGCGGATTGGTTAAAGGAATGAGTCGGAGTTGTCGATCGTCTTGGATCAGATCAAATCGCGAACCTTCTTCGGTTTTACTGAGTTGAAGATAATCAAAGCTGCACACGTTAAGATAAAGCGCATGGTTTGCGACCATTGTTGCTCGGTGTGGATCAGCAATCACTTCGAGAATACAGCCTTCTCCTTCACTGGTCGTTCTGCCATCGTGCGTGTGAATGTATCTCACTCGATTTAGGTCAGTCAACACACGCTGCATATCTTGTTTGTCGATGATTGTGCCATCGTCGATGATACAAGGGGCGGGGATTCGAGTGTGGCGGGAGAAAGAATCGTGACTCATGGCACAAACAAAAAAAAGGGGTGACGGAAGCTCAATTAGAAAAGAATTTCTAACTCAAGTTGGATGCTTCCTATCGCAATTATGGCTGCAAATCGGGAATGCGATCCGGACGAACGATATAAGAAGTTTACGTTATGTAAATTGATTTAGCGCAATGATTATTCAAGCTTGGAATCAATGTCTTGCAGCACTTACGTTTTACACCTGTTTGCCGATTCCAACTTCAAAAAATTTAGAGTTTCGCGGGATCGCTCGGCTTGCTCCCTTCGTCGGTTTCGCGATCGGTGGCTTAGTTGGCGCGATCGATCTGGGTCTTACTTATGTCGGAATGCCTATCTTGACCCGAAGCGCGATCGATGTAGCGATTTGGCTAGGGATTACAGGCGGTTTGCATTTAGATGGTGCGATGGACACAGCCGACGGGTTAGCGGTTATGAATCCCGATCGACGTTTGGAAGTCATGGCAGATAGCGCGACCGGAGCATTTGGAGCAATGGCAGCAGTGATCATTCTGCTCTTGAAAACAGTCGCTCTGAGTGAAATTGGACAGAATCGCTGGTGGATTTTGATCGGGGTTGCAGGATGGGGACGCTGGGGGCAACTGGTCGCGATCGCGAAATATCCTTATCTCAAAGCCACCGGAAAAGGCGCGTTTCATAAAGAATCTATTCGATCGGTTTGGGAAGCTTTGCCAACTTTGATCCTGTTATTGGGATTGAGTTGGTTTGTTCATCCGCTGATGATGATGGGAAGCGCGATCACGGTTTTAATCGGGGCTTGGTTGAATTGGAAATTAGGTGGACAGACTGGAGATACTTATGGCGCGATCGTGGAATGGACAGAAGCGCTCTTACTCTGTTTGCTGACTACGATTTAGACAGTTTCCGCAATTTTTACAATAGTAAGCATCTGAATCGTGAAACGCTAAACCACAATTTGAACAAACGATTTGAACTTGCTCGGTAGTTTTGACTAATCGTTTAATTAAATCTCCGAGTTGCCAAGGGATTAATACAATTCCAGTTAAGACCATTAGAATTGTGAGAAATCTTCCCATTTCTGAAATTGGCGTAATGTCTCCGAGTCCGGCAGTAGAGATTGTAGAAACTGAGAAGTAAACAGCATCTAGGAACGTTCCAAACTTTGGATTAACAGAATGTTCGACTTGGTAAATTAGACCAGAAAACACGAAAATAATCGAGAAGACAGTGAAAAGAATTCGGGTGAAAATTGCGCTATCTTCGCTACTGACATATCCAAAAATCGTTTTACCTTGGATAAATCTGATTAATCTTAGAATTCTGAACCAGCGAAAAATTCTGAGATAACCTGCATTTGTTCCAATTAGGAAAGGCGCGATCGACAATAAATCAATAATCGAATATAAGCTGAAAACAAATTGTAGTTTTTGTTCAACGCACCAAACTCTGAGAATATATTCAATTACGAAAATCGCGAGAATAACGTTCTCGATCGTATCTAAAATCTCTCGAATTTCAATCGGAATCTTATAAGTTTCTGCGATAAAGATTCCAGAAGAAACAAGAACCAATCCTGTGATAAAAAGATTGATTCCCTTTCCAATTGGCGTATCAATATCTTCAAGATAGAACGCAACTTTTTCGCGCAGTGGCAACATACAAAAAAAATGCTGGATCTGAGACATTTTGCCTCAAAATCCAGCGTTTTGTACAAACATGGAGATTTCAATCTTAGAGGGTGTTTGAGAAGTAGCCGTTCGGACACATTCACTCGCGCCGGACTAGAAGTCGGCGCTAACGGTGCGAAGTCCAGTAAACGGGACTCAAGACTCTGAAATCGGCTCCCAGTCCCCTTCAGTGGACTTCGTTCTGTTAGCCCCGAATTCCACTGAAGGGGCGAGAGGACATCGTAGCGAAATGACTTTCTATACTTTTCAAACATGCTCTTAGAGGGTGTTTGAAAAGTAATCGTTTATCGCATTCACCCGCCCGGAAATGAATCTCCGGGCTAATCGCGGGAAGCCCACTAAACTGGGCTAAGAACTTCGTATGACTCTCTTAGCCCGCTTCAGCGGGGTTTCTTCCATTAGCCCGGAGATTTATTTCCGGGCGGACTCGCAACGCAGCAAAGCCGCTTCTTATACTTCTCAAACACCCTCTTAGGTTGCCACTTTTGTTTAGGTTGCCACTTTCGTATCGATATTCAACAATTCCGCGATCGCTTGATGTTCTGCTGCCGGATGGGACGGAACCTCATGCCGCGTATCCGTAATCAACCAATCCAAAGACGCGGCTTGAACGTCGATCGTCGCTCCCGTCTTATCCACGCAATAGCGACCAAACACTAATTTATCGACCAGTCGCACACCCGGACCCAAGCGCGACCATTCAAAAATCACACTGTTATCGACCGTTGCACCACTGCAAATCCAGCAATTGTGACCAATCATCGCAGGTCCAACAATCTTCGCTCCATCCTCGATACAGGTCATGCTGCCGATATAAACCGGACCTTGAATATCGACTTTATCCCAGTTCACCGACACATTCAGCCCGGTGTAAATGCCCGGTTTCACTTCACGACCCGGAATCGGCACGTTTTTAATCTCACCATTTAGGACACCGCGAACTGCTTGCCAGTAATCGGGTACTTTCCCAATGTCCACCCATTCAAAGTCCATTGGCAAACCATAGAACGGCGCACCCATTTCCACCAGTTTCGGAAACAGTTGACCACCGATATCAAACTCAACACCCGACGGAACATAATCGAGAACTTCAGGCTCAAAGATGTAAATCCCAGTATTGATATTCGTGCTTAAGGCTTCTTCGACAGACGGTTTTTCCTGAAACGTCTTAATTCTGCCGTCTTCGTCCGTCACCACAACGCCATAGCTCGACACTTCAGAGCGATCGACGGTCTTCATAATCACCGTCGCGATCGATCCCTTCTCTTTGTGCCACTTCACCGCAGCGGTTAGATCCAAATCAATCAGTGCATCACCACACAGCACCACAAACGTATCATCGAAAAACGGCGAAAAATCCTGAATCCGCTTCATGCCGCCCGCCGATCCGACCGCTTCACCGACGAGATCACCATCCACGATCCGCCCTTCAAACGAATAGCCAATCTGGACTCCGAACCGTTGCCCATCTTTGAAATAGCTTTCGATCTCATTTGCCAAGTGGCTGACATTGACCATGATCTCGTCAAAGCCGTGTTGACGCAACAACTCCAGCAAAAACTCCATCACAGGCTTTTGCAGGATCGGAATCATCGGCTTGGGAATCGTATACGTGATCGGTCGAACTCGTGTACCTTTCCCTGCCGCCAGAATCATGGCTTTCATAAATCGTTTCTCTCCAACCCTACGCCATCAGTTTTCAGACGATCGCTCAATAAACTGGACGATTTCAGAAAATCAATCCACTGCACCCTGAAGCGCGATCGAGAACTTCAGAAGTTTTTTCGATAATGTCAACCCTAACGTACCCAGCTTCATCTTGGATTCATCTGAAAGTCCAGTTTCTTCAAAATGCAATGAAAGCACGATCGGGATGGCAAAACCCTCTTGCATTATCGCTGAAAGGCTCCGTGTTCCATCAGTACGGATGCTTCTGTCCTGTGGTTTTCCCGCAAACAAGATTGGTTTGATACTGAGATGGGAACCTTGGGACGATCGCGCATTCGGCACAAAGCTCGAAGTTTCAGTATTTCTACAGATTAGCGATCCGAAAGATACCTGTTCGTATTTACACGGGAAGGGAACTTTAAGATTGTGCGAAGTAGATACGAAGTTTCCGCAAAGCTGTGGAAACACAAGAACGATCGCTTTCCCTGTGGTGTCTTAGTTTCAAGTGTTTTGGTCAAGTGAGAAAACTTCTCGTTTCAGAAATGGAATCAGCCGCAGGTGTAGGAAAGACTAACGCCTACAATCCAATGCGAGTTCACTTTTGCATTTGGCGAATCCAAGATCTGACCGTGGACGTATTAAGTTATGGCACTTGGACAGAAAACATCTGATGAGCGAGTCGGTAATTTAGTTCATAGACATGGTGAGGATGGTATGAACGCTCGGACTTTTTTAGACGGCAACAAATCGAGACAAGGTAAACCAAATTTGGGTGGCATTCCTGGGGCGGGTCGCCGTCGCTCTCCGAAAGTCGATCGCGCTTCCAAGCTATCTCGACCTCAAACCGTTTGGCTTGATCCAGTGGCTCAAGATCGCTTACTGCGTCAACAGTCTCTAGCCGATGCCAAACAAGGTCAATATTTGGAAGCGATCGCAGGTTTAACGATTTTGATCGATCGTAATCCCGAAAATGCAACCGACTACAACAATCGCGGTTTAGTGCATTACCAATGCGGACATTTAGAAGCCGCGATCGAGGACTATAACGCCGCGATTCGCCTGAATCCGAAACTCGCAAGTGCTTACAACAATCGCGCCAATTATTACGCGGCTCAAGGGCAATTGATGGAAGCGATCGACGATTACGAAATGGCGATCGACCTTGATCCGACGAATATTCGCGCTTGGTTGAATCAAGGGATTACGCTTCGCGATTTAGAGATGTACGACGAAGCGATCGAGAATTTTGAACACGCCTTGCAGATCAAAGAATTGCTGTCTCCGACTTTGGATGACAATTCCACGTTAGAGGCTCATATTTACGCAGCACGAGGCAGAGCGCATCATTTAGCAGGCGATTGGAATTATGCGATCGCAGATTACCGTCGCGCCTTGGATCGAACCTCGGAATCGGATGTATCGGTCAAGAGAATGCGATCGCAAGTCACGCGCTGGATGCAAGAATTGACCAACTAAACAGTCCTAATAATTTTGCCCCTAAGCCTCTGAAGTTAGAAGCTTAGGGGCTTTTAGATGAAAACTACAATCCAGTTTCAGGATCAATCACGCCTTCCTGAGTTGGATCAACACCCATCGGCGCTACGTAATCTCTAAAGAACGTAATCTGCTGCTCGAATTCCATTTGTTTCACTCGATCGAGCAATCCTTGCGCCTCTTCTTCCAATTCGTACCCTGCTGGCATCGGAATGATTGTCTGATTATCCATTCCTTGCGCCAACAAATACCAGACGAGCAATTTCGTGGTGTCGCTCAATGCGCCATATTCACGAGTCAGTTGCGTATTTCGACGCGCAACCAAATCTCGCTGCACATTCAATTGTTCTTCGTGCGGCAGTTCTTTGATTTGATTGAAAATTCCTTCAGCGATCGCGGGCGACACGGTACTTGCTCCCGGAGCCGCAGGCGTGATCGAACTTCCCATTTCTCTATAAATAAACCAGAACAAAGCCAGTTGAGTATCTACATCTAACTGCTGAAACGCTTGCACTAAATCGTTAGCCGTATTTGAAGTTGTATAAGTCATAAAGGCAATTACCATTCGACTCCCAAACCGTATCAAAAGAGTCTTTTTCGATCGACTTGCTAGAGAAAGACGATCGATCCCCGCTTTAGATAGAGGTATGCCTGGTGTGCAAACCGTAATAGACGCGGCTGAAATATTCCCCGTTCCACGCGCTACCATGAGTAAACCGCCACTTATAGGCAATTTGTTTCAGGCAACTGCTATGGAATCACCGATTAAAGCTGTTCAGTCCTCGACTTATTATGGCGATGCGTCCTATCGCACGCCCCCACCTGATTTGGCATCGTTGATGCTGAAAGAGCGCATCGTTTATCTTGGCGGACCGCTGCACTCGATCGATGAATATCGCAGAAACCCCAACCAAGATTACACTCGCTTGATCATTGCACAGTTGCTATACTTGCAATTCGATGATCCCGAAAAGCCAATCTTTTTCTACATCAATTCCACCGGAACCTCTTGGGAAGGGGAAACGATCGGGTTTGAAACCGAAGCGTTTGCGGTGTGCGATACGCTGAGTTACATCAAGCCTCCGGTGCATACAATCTGTATCGGTCAAGCTGTAGGAACAGCAGCGATGATTCTCTCAGCAGGAACAAAAGGCTTCCGGGCAAGCTTGCCTCATGCGACGATCGTATTAAATCAGCCGAAATCCGGTACACGCGGACAAGCGACCGATATTCAAATCCGGGCAAAAGAAGTCTTAGAAAACCGTGCCGCGATTCTTGACATTCTTTCTAAGAACACCGGACAAACGATCGAGAAAATTGTCAAAGACACCGATCGCACGTTCTACATGACACCGCAAGAAGCGAAAGAATACGGGTTAATCGATCGTGTTCTCGAAAGTACGAAGCAACTCCCGAAACCTGTTGCTGCTTTAACCTAATTCACCCCTTACCGCCTTATGCAAGTTCCTTACCGTATTCCCGGTAGCCAATCCGTGCAGTGGGTCGATATCTACACCCGCATGGCATTTGAGCGGATTGTATTTCTCGATGGCGAAATTGATGACAATACCGCGAATGGGATCGTCGCCCTCTTGCTGTATCTCAATTCAGAAGATGCGACCAAGCCAATTTACGTGTACATCAATTCTTATGGTGAACGGATGGGCGGCGGCGTGTCTTCGTTAGCGGCAAGCATGGCGATCTACGACACGATGCAGTACATCAAAGCTCCGGTTCATACGATTTGTATGGGTGTGGCGGCGAGTAGTGCTGTGTTGCTGTTGTCTTCGGGAACGAAGGGATCGCGCTTGAGTTTGCCAAATGCGGAGCTGGTTCTGTCCCCGCAGTACGGTCGATCGAGAGGTCAAGCAACCGATATTCAAGTCGATGCCCAGAAAGTCATCGCCGATCGTCATACGTTCCTAGAAATCCTGTCGTTTAATACGGGACACAGCATCGAGAAATTAGCGAAAGACCTCGATCGACGGTTTTATCTGACCGCTGAAGAAGCGAAAGAATATGGACTCATCGATCGGGTTCTCACCAGCACCAAAGAGCTACCGAAACAACTTCCCGCCCTCGTTTAACTAAGAGTTTTGTCTTATGCCAATTGGAACTCCGAAAGTCCCGTATCGTTTACCGGGTAGCTCGTATGAGCAATGGATCGATATCTATCAGCGTCTCAGCCTAGAGCGCATCATCTTCTTAAGCCAAGATGTCGATGACAATATCGCGAATCAGATTGTCGCAATCATGCTCTATCTCGATTCTGAAGATCCGACCAAGCCGATTCAGTTGTATATCAATTCTCCCGGTGGCTCGGTCACTGCGGGAATGGCGATCTACGACACGATGCAGCACATCAAATCTGAAGTAATCACGATTTGCGTCGGGCTTGCAGCTTCGATGGGAGCATTCCTCCTCGCGGCTGGCAGCAAAGGAAAGCGCGTTGCACTTCCTCACTCTCGAATCATGATTCACCAGCCGTTGGGTGGAACTGGACGACAACAAGCAACCGACATCGAAATCGAAGCTCGCGAGATCATTCGGATGCGTCATCAGTTGAATGGAATGCTGTCAGACCGCACTGGACAGCCGCTTGAGAAGATCGAAAAAGATACCGATCGAGATTACTTCATGTCTGCCGCTGAAGCGAAAGAGTATGGATTGATCGATCGTGTAATCGAAACTGTCTAATCGTCACACCAATTTCAGAAAGAAGTGGCAGAATGCAATAAGTTCTGCCCTTTTTTTGTATCTATGAACATCGCTGATTCTTACCGCTTGTTAGGGCTAAGGACAGGAGCAACCCACGAGGATATTAAAGCCGCATATCGGAAACTGGCGCGTCAACTGCATCCCGACGTGAATCCGGGTGACGATCGCGCAAAAGATCGCTTCATTCGCATCACTGAAGCGTATCACTTTCTCTTGGGGATCGTTCCTGCTGAACCGGAACAAGCACCAGAATCACAAAAGCCAGAAGAACCCAAATCGGCAGAACCGCCAAAAGTCAAGATCAAAGTGACTCACGCGCCCGAAGCTCCGGAGCTTTCTTTGGTCGATCGACATCTTTTGCAGGCTTCTTACGAGCAATTACAAGATTTATTCAAACTCAAACGATTTCCTCGTGCTGTTGCTCTCGTGGAAGGATTAGCCCAACGCTTTCCCGATCATCCGGATGTGCGTCAATGGCAAGCAATTACTTATCATCGTTGGGGACAACATTTGATCGCGGAGCGGGATTATGAAAAAGCGCGATCGTATCTGAAAAAGGCTCTCCGCACTGATCCCCACAATCGACGACTCTGGGCAGAGGTCGAACAGGATTTTCGCAAGCTGGAAGAAAAAATCTATCGACGACGCTGATTGGGTTTCAGGTGGAAATTAGGTGGATCAGCGATCGACTTTTGGTATACGATGGAGGTATGGGGCTACAGAGAGGGACATACCTCTGCGTAGTTTTGACGACTTTTTGACTCTCTTATAACAAGGTTGCTTAATTCTTTAAGTCCGGGATTGACAGTAAAGCTGAATAATAACTCTACGGCTTTTCAGCCGATGCCAATCTGCTCTTATTAGCAGTAACCAAGTGTTCCCAGGTGCAATTGCTAAATGATCTGTATGTTGATCCATTTGAAAGCAACGGGGTTTTCTGAGTGATTGCGATGTCTCCTCGTCCAGTTGGACGCAATTGGAATACGGTCAGCTTTCCATCAACGCTGTATCTCATTCCGATTCTTGACCTTCTTCTATCGAAAGTTCCCAGTCGCTGGAAAGCAGAAGTTCGATTGGGATTACAGGAAGCTCTCGTCAATGCCGCTAAACACGGAAATTGCCTCGATCCTGGCAAAAAAGTTTTAATTCAATTCTCAATGGTCGCCGATGAGTATTGGTGGATCATATCAGATCAAGGACCTGGATTCGATGTTCCAGTTTGTTGCTGCCAAGAAGAGATAGAAGCGCATCTTCCTTGTGATGAAGGTGAATCTGGACGAGGATTGTACATTTTGTACCAAGTATTTGATCAGGTTGAATGGAATCGCGACGGGACAGAACTCAGGCTGTGTAAGCAAGTTCGCAATCCTGCTCGATTGCCATTAGTAGTTTAGTACTACTTTTCTCTCACGTCAATCTTTATCGTTGAAATTATTGCTCTCGTTTTTTATCGGGGATCATGCGTTGCGAGATCTGGAACGAAACCGCATCATTGCGGCAAAATTTTGTTATCTTGGCAGAGCAGATTGCCCGTAGTCCTGAAGAATGAAAACAAAACGGTTAGAGTTATTTCTGTTAGCTGGTTGCTCGTGTTTGATTACGCTGTTGGCACAACCGATCGCGAGTGCGATTGCCTATGGCAACAGCGTAGCTCCCGCATCTCCGCCAACCTTGCCCAATCTCCAAGCACCAAAACCCGCAGTTGGAGCATTTTGTTCGATTAAATCTAAGTCAGAATATTTGCAGACTGATCGCACTAACGGCTAGGTTTGAAGCGTTCAACCGCTTCAAGAATTAAGCAGGAAACTAGCCCCGTTACGAGAATCCAAGCACCATGAGTGAGATGTCCTTGCCAGAGGAACAGAACGGCAAATACACCGATCCCGCTCATGGTGATGAGAAAGAGCGATCGTATCGTTTTTCGCTTCTTTCTCCACCCAATCAACGCAAGACTTTCCAGCATTGCATAAACGATCAAGCTGATCAGACTAAGCAATCCTCCCAGGTATAGGAAGAGTCCGGGGAGTTTTGTGGGAATTGCGATCGCTTGAAAAATTACACCCGGCAAGAATATCAACATTATAGACAGGATGTTCAGATAGTGGATTGTGCCAAAGGTTTGATCCTGGACGATTGGAGTAAAAAAGCCGATCGCTAACAGCGTTAGATTAATCAGTCGCCAGATTGTTCTAACTGTAGAAGAGTGGCGAGGAGCGGGTTTGCTCATGAACACGGGCACAAGAAAAACTTACTGTTTCAGGATAACCACTGCCATGAGCAACTGCCTTTAGAAACTTAAGATTCGAGCAGTTGACGCATTCCAAGCCACCACTGCTCACGTCCTTGTCTGCGATGCCAGTACCAATATTCACAACCCCACAACAGGACAGGATCAAAGCCGATTTCTTGAACTCGATCGACAAGACTCAATGCCTGAAGGGGTGATGAACTCGGATACTCAGACTGTGCGACCGGGACTAATTCATTGTGCTCCCAAGGTTCCGCTTGTGCTTCTGCGATCCAGCCTTCTTTCCCCCAGCGTTTGAGTTCCGATCGCCAAGCTTTGAGCTTTTTCCAATACTGCGGATGTGCTTCTAAATAGTTCGAGCCATGTGGCACTTTCGTATAGACATTGAATCCGATCGCATCTGCTAACCAAAGACTTGCTCTGAAGGCTTGACTGTCTTCCTGTCCTTGTCCATCTGGAAGTGTGATTGCATTCGTCAGAAGAATCTTTTGATCCGATCGAGCATGAGATCGAACGAGTTTTACTTCTTGTTTCACGAATGATTCACTGAGCGATCGACCATGCGTAATTTCCAGCGTTGTAAAAGGTTCGTTCTCAACTTGCCAGTATTTGATTGCTGGAGCGGTTTTGGTATGACTGACAACTCGATCAAGCATTTTTAACGTTAAATCTGCGATCGCTGGATCTCGATCCATGACTCGCGCCGTTTTCGTATCATATTTCGATCGCATCCAGTCGGGGAAATGAAACTCTGGATAGCGTGGCACTTTCATCCCGACCGCTAAGGTGACTTCGATCCCACGTCGATCGCTTTCTTCGAGCAACCAATCGATCGTGCTGAAATCGAACTGATTCGGTCTCGGTTGAAGTTCATGCCAATAGGCGCAAAGTCGTAAACGCTCAAAGCCTAGATCGCAAATTTCCCGAAATGCAGTGCGATAATCCAGCCCAAGATACCAGCACTGTAACTGGCTGAACGTTGTGCCGAGTTGCGATCGCTTAGGAGAAATCAGATTGGGCAAAGTAATGCTTGCTCCTGCACTGGTTGCCATCAGATTGAGAAAGCCGAAAGTCGAAAGTGTTGTGAACTGTCTGCGAGTTAGATTTCGGGAAGCTCGATGAGATTTCATGGATCGAAAGTATGATAACGAACTCAGCACTACACCCGAATGGTTTTGAAAAATATTGCAATGATTTCGGGATCGCTTCCGTTAACGCGAAGAAAGAAGGAATGCGATCGCGATTGGTCACAAGAATATTTTGCCAAAGAAAACTCAGGAGAAGCAAGTATATTATGATACTTGGTCTAAAAAATGGACTAAGTTTTTAAACACTAAAAAGCAGAGAGATTTTGTCCCTCTGCCTCTCGATCGATCCTTAAAAATCTAGGTCTGCTCTGAGACTGCCATAGTTTCCCACCAGCGATTCAGTGGAAAGTAAACGACAGGTGCCCACAAGCTGCTCAGAATCGCAGAACTCAGCGCCACGAATTGGTGATGCGTCCAAATTTCAGAAAGAGAGCGATCGCCAATAAAACTGAACTGAAGTGCTGTCACCGTTTCCGAAATCACTGCCATCAAAAAGACAATCAGCGCAACAGAAATAAAATCTTCTTGGATATATTTCTGCTTCTGTAATCTTGCTGTCAGCGCACCGACGACCATCAAGCTGAGTGCATGAGTCGGTTCTGGCGAAGTCATCCCATCCTGTAACAAGCCCAAAATAAAGCCTACCATTGCACTTTGCCAAACTACTCGCTTCACGCTCCAAGCCACGACCCAGATCAATAGCCAGTTTGGACTAATTCCAGCCAGTTCCATTCCAGGTAATCGCAGCGGCAATAGAACCAAACACAGCCATATAGAAGCAACTGTGACCGCGCCGTTGAGAATCGGACGGGCGATCGGATAGGTATCGACAAAGTTTTCGATCGCACGAAGAGTCATGGAGTCACACTCGGTGAAGCGTCTGGAGCAGGCGAGGCATCAGGAGACACAGAAGCATCCGGTGAAGGAGCAACCGATGGAGAAGGCTTTGGAGTGGCAGCGGGGAGTGGTTCTGCTAAAGCGGGCGAATGCGGATAAATAATTGCCCATTCGAGATAACTGATTGGAGCCGTTAGCTCGATCGTGGCTTCAGGAGCAGGGCTTTTGGTCAAATCGACCGATTCCACTCGTCCGATCGGAATTCCGGCTGGATACAATTGGCTGAACGAAGAAGTCGTCACGATGTCATCTTTACGGACATCAGGAACTTTTTCAAAAAATTCCATCACAGCGCGATTTCCAGTCTTACCGCGTAGATAACCCATGAATCGGCTGCGGCTAATTGCTACTCCCACTCGGCTCGATGGATCACTGAGCAAGAGAACGCGGCTAGTACTAGGAGTCGTTTGAGTCACACGACCGACTAACCCCCCTGGACTCATCACAACTGCGCCTTCTTGGACTCCATTATTTGAGCCGCGTCCGAGTGTGACCTGCTGCCACCAATGATCCGCACTGCGACCAATCACAGGCGCGGGAATGCCCTCGACTTTCTTCGATCGAGCAAGTCCCAACAATTCTTCTAGTTTCTGGTTCTTGCTCTCTAGTTCGATTAATCGCTGGCGCAGTTCCGTATTCTGAATATTCGCCAACTGGTCTGGAGTCAGCGTTTTCGCCTGAAATGGACGAGTGAGCCACTGGTAAGTTTCCATCACAAACCCGGCTTGAGTTTGACGAACCAAAAGAGCCGTCCCCAATCCCAGGGTGGCTAGAGTAAATGGAATTCCAAATCGATCCCACCAGCGGCGCAATTCGTACATTCAGCGTTCTCAGGCAATAGACGGCATTGTTAATCCAGTCTCACGAGTGCAAGACTATGTATAGCTTCCACGCTCAGTTGCGCCCAATCAGGACAATTTAGCGAGGGGGACGAGTGCTGAACACACGCTCCAATTGCTTGAAGTTTTCTAACACACGACCTGTCCCTAGCACAACACAACTCAGCGGATCGGCGGCAACATGGACGACAATTCCCGTTTCATGGCTGATCAGCGTGTCGATTCCCTTGAGAAGAGCGCCCCCGCCTGCCAGCATAATTCCTCGATCGATAATATCCGCAGCAAGCTCCGGGGGAGTCCGCTCTAAAGTTCGCTTCACCGCATCGACAATGACCGACAACGGCTCTGACATACTTTCACGAATCTCCGGTCCTTTAATCGTCACGGTTCGCGGTAGTCCCGATAACAGGTGCAATCCGCGCACTTCCATCACATCCTCATCGGCAGCACTCGGATAAGCAGAACCGATTTGAATTTTGATTTCTTCAGCGGTTCTTTCCCCGATCACCAGGTTGTGAACTTTTTTCATGTACTGCACGATCGCATCGCTCAATTCATCGCCTGCGACTCGAACCGATTCACTTAAAACCGTTCCTTGCAAACTCAGAACCGCGACTTCGGTTGTACCGCCACCGATATCGATGATCATGTTTCCGGTTGGTTCTGCCACGGGTAAGCCAGCTCCGATCGCAGCCGCAACAGGTTCATCGATCAAGTACACCTCTCGCGCTCCCGCTTGCGATGCCGCTTCCATGACTGCCCGACGTTCTACACCGGTCACGCCGCTAGGAATGCCAATCACTATGCGAGGAGAAACCAGAGCTTTTCCTTCATGAACGCGCTGAATAAAGTGTTTCAGCATGAGTTCTGCGGTGTCGAAATCAGCAATGACTCCATCGCGCAGAGGACGGAGCGCAACGACGTTGCCGGGAGTCCGTCCCAACATTCGTTTGGCATCCTCACCGACAGCTAGGGGAACTTTTTCCGCCTGGTCGATCGCGACCACCGAGGGTTCAGATAGAACAATACCTTTACCGGATACGTAGACCAGGGTGTTAGCGGTACCGAGATCGATACCCATGTCCCGTGAAAGGGAGAAGCGATTGAAAAAACCCACTAGATTCTTGCCTCTTAAACTGCTTAAACTGCAATGAGTACGCTGAAGATTGCAATGCCACGCAAAGACCTTGATCGATAGTGGATCTTATTACAGTTTCGATGCCGAGTCTAGAGCGATCGAGAAGTTTCAAGCGGAGAAATACGGATTCAGCGCTGAGTTTAATTTTGATCTCCGATTTTACGGATAGATCGATTAATATGGAGGCGATCGACAAATTAAGTACAGGTGAACTATGAGCTTGAATGTGGTAACGCTCGTGGGACGAGTGGGTGGTGAACCCGATGTGAAATTTTTTGAATCGGGCAGCGTGAAATGCCGCTTGACGCTGGCAGTCAATCGACAAACCAAAAATAGTGATCAGCCCGATTGGTTTAATCTCGAACTCTGGGGTAAGCAGGCAGAGGTAGCATCGAATTATGTTCGCAAAGGCAGCTTGATCGGAGTCAAGGGAGCGCTGAAGTTCGATACCTGGACAGATAAGAATTCGGGTGCACCTCGATCGTCGCCTGTGATTTTAGTCGATCGACTTCAGCTTCTCGGCTCGAAGCGCGACAACGAGGGCGGTGATGCTCCAGCTTACGAAGAGGATTTCTAGAGCATGAGAATGCCCTTGTGAGTGAAATTCGCTGCTTGTTAAGAGGATGTTTGGAAAGAGACGTTCCTTGCTTTTCAAACATCCTTTTAGCGCTTTAGTGAATTTTGAGACGAGACAACACTGCCTCGACTGGGAAACTACACCCGCTTGATTTTCAAATGCCGAACTCGAAGTTACGATACACGAATGAACGATCGCGGGTCAAGCAACTTGAGTAAGCCACACCCCATACATCAGTGAGCGAAAGATTAGATGAGGAACAGCAAACCCTGCTTTTTGCAAATAATCCGCGATCGTCCACTCAGAAACCAACGAAATCTCTTTGCCAAATTTTTCCACGATAGTATCAAATGCGATCTCTGGCATACCTGACGATATTCCTTGCTGCCGCCAAATGGGTTCGAGAATTTGGAATTCCTCTGAAGCAACTTCGCCAAATAAATCTGCGGTCACAAGCGATGCTTTCGGTTTCAGCCGATGTGCGATTTGATGAAAGAATTCGATTCGCTTTGATTCATCCACAAGATGTTGCGAAACCAAGATCGAAGTTGCCCCATCGAAACGTTCATCGGACGTAAGCGACTCTAAAAAACCAGCATGAAAAGTAACACGATCGCGCATTCCTACTTGATCAATTCGACTTTGGCAAGCTGTCATCATTGCTTCAGCAGGTTCAACTGCAACAAACTGCCAAGTAGGATTTTTTGCACCAAGGGTCAGTAACTCTGTTCCTGTTCCTGAACCGATAACTAGAATTTTGGCATCATTTGGCAAGCGAGAGAGAAACACAGCCGCAGTAATGCGATGAATCGCTTCGTATCCAGGGAGTCCTGCTCTTGCCATCTCATCATACTGCTTTGCCCATTGTTCATCGTAGAGTTGTATCATCGCTTCCTCAAGATTCATCAGGAAAGAAAAAGTCTGCTGCCTCTTCAGACGGAGGCGATTGATTCTGATAGTAAAGTTCTAGCTCTCCTGAACTGATTGCCTGCTGCGTCGGATCACGAAAGAAAGCTTGCACTTTCAGATATCGCCGCAATCCTTCAGCACTCGCATCTAAATGAGTTGCATCTTTGAAGTCTTCAGGAAAGGTATTACTAATTTTTAGCCAAGCTTCTTGCAAGATCTGCTCAATTTCTGGAGTCGGCGCGATCTCCATCGCATTCTCCAGTTGCTCAAGAATATCGATCGCTCTTAGTAATCGCGCTATCAGTTCCGAATCTGCCATACGCTACCGCAACATCAATGCAACTTCTTTCGCAAAGTAGGTCAAAATTAAATCTGCTCCTGCTCGTTTAATACTTAATAGCGTTTCTAGAATCACTTTTTTCTCATCAATCCAGCCCTGTTGTCCCGCCGCTTTGATCATTGCATATTCGCCACTCACGTTGTAGGCAGCTACAGGAAGGTTTGTACATTCTCGCACCCGATGAATGATATCCAGATACGCCAGTGCAGGTTTGACCATGACAATATCTGCACCTTCTGCAATATCCAGCGCCACCTCTTTCAAGGCTTCTTGAGCATTTGCGGCATCCATTTGATAGGTCTTTTTATCGCCAAATTTAGGAGCCGAATCGAGCGCATCCCGAAACGGACCATAGTAAGCAGACGCATACTTCGCAGAATAAGCCAAAATGCTCACATCAATGAATCCACGCTCATCTAGTGCTCTGCGAATGGCTCCCACTCGTCCATCCATCATGTCCGACGGAGCAACCATATCCGCGCCTGCTTCAGCTTGTGCGATCGCTTGCTTCACCAACACTGCAACCGTCTCATCATTCAGAATCTTGCCATTCCTAACAATGCCATCGTGTCCTTGATCACTGTATGGATCAAGCGCAATATCAGTAATCGCAACAATCTCAGGAGTCTGCTGTTTGATCGCCCGAACAGTGCGAGGAATCAGACCTTCTGGATTGTAGCTTTCGGTTCCAGCATTATCCTTCTGAGCATCGGGAATCAGAGGAAAGAGAGCAATTGCCCCAATTCCTAGCTCAAACACCTCAGCCACTTCTTTAAGCAGCAAATCTAGCGAGTATCGGTAGCATCCGGGCATCGAATCAACTTCAACCTTCTGCCCTTTGCCTTCCATCACGAACAGAGGATAGATCAAATCTTCGACTCGAAGTTGAGTTTCCTGTACCATTCCACGCAGTGTTGCAGTCCGACGCAACCGACGCGGACGCTGGGTGAGATGCAACCTTTGTTCTGAAGATTCAATATTAGACATTGATGGCTTGATAGAACGACAACAATATCATTATGAGACATTATGCAAAAAATAATGATAATCATTCTCTAAATTTTCGCGTCGCTATGCTGTCAGAAATTAATCTGGCGATCGTGGGTGCTGGGATGCAAACTCTAACGCTTGTGGCGCACCTATTACAGAAGCGTCAAAAAATGTACGATCGCTTTGTCGTATTTGCTCCAACCGGCAAATGGATACAGTAATAGAATCGTTGAGCAGTTAGAACAACAGCGGCGGCAGTCTGATACGTTTCAGTTGTACTATCACACCCTCGAACTATTTGGCATTTGCTATCTTTAGTGTAAGTCACCTTACCAAGTAAATTGATAGCGTACACTGATCGATCGTCCCCGCCCTGCAAGATATTGCACATCGCTGGTTTGCAGTTGAGAAACAACCGGAAAATAGTCGGTGTTGAATAGATTCTCGATCGCGACTTGTAAGGTTCCGCTGCCGATTTTCACACTAGTCAGAAAATCAACCGTTAGATAGTCATTCACGGCTTGGCGACCAAATGCAGAACTGTTATTGAAGCGATCGCGGCTGCCAGAATAAAGTAATTGCAATCGATTTCGCCAACCTGGAAGGGTTTCATTCTCAACATAAGCGGTTAGCTTCAGCGGCGGAATCCGAAAGCCATCAAGGAAGTTCTCGTAATCCCCATCGTTGTTTGCATCAATCCTTCCCTCAACTAAGCTAGCAGTCAGCCCCAAATTCCAGGTCTTGCTAGGCTGTACATCTAACGTTGCTTCTACGCCATAAATTTGCTCAGGCGCACGAATAATATCGACGAAGCTAGCAGCAAAGGTTGTCCCCAAATCAGAAGTATTGTAGAAACCGGAAATTGAAGCTTGAACATTCTGCCATTCACCGCGTAAGCCAATTTCATAGTTGTTCACCTTTTGCGGTTCGGGTCGAACTTGCTCAAACTGGAAATTGTTCGGCGCGGCTCTCAACACTCGTCCAATATCTGCTAGCGAAAAGCCTTGGGAAAAGCTAGCAAATGCACTCAGTTGCGATGTGATTTTGTAAACGGCTCCAGCATTGAACAATGTTTCGTCGTAGTTCACTTTTCCACCTGTGACCGTGTTGTTTGCGATCGTCACAAAGTCATCAACACTGACCGAAGCTCGCTCATGTCGAATTCCACCGCGTAGAATTAAGCGATCGCTAAATCTCGCTTCGAGTTGTCCAAACAAGCCGAGATTGTTGATCGTTAGGGGCGGAGTCCAAGTACGATCGCCTAATTTGCGAAATGCTAACCCGCGACTGGCATTAAATGCAACCGGATCAAAGAAAGAGACAGGTTGTTCAGAGTTTTCATTCGTAAAGTCCAAGCCCCAGAGTAAGTTGACCGCTCCATTCCTGGTTAGGGGTGTTTCCACATCGAAGCGCGTCCCGAACTTTTGCGAATCTACTCGCGACTGAAAGATTAAACGTCCTAAACTAGCAGTATTGCGAGCATCGAAGGGAAAAAATCGGGCTAATACATTTCGGTAGTAAACTTGCCCTCGCACTCGGCTTCCAAAGACATTCTGATTCGTGTATTCGAGGTTGAACACTGAATTTTCAGTCCCAGGTAAATCATCAAGTTCCAAACCTTCCAATACTCGCGCCCGTTGCCGCCCTGGAAGCAGATTCACGATCGGATCACTGGTAAATTCTGGATCTTGACTGTCATCAAAGCGATTAGCAGAAAAAACAAGCTGCTGATTTGCATCAGGTCGATACACCAATTTGCCGAATAGATTGATTGCTTCTGCATTTGAGAGTCCGCCTTGTCCAGTCGGATCAAGTGCAATACGATTGCCCCGCGCATCAAAGAAACTACCAATATTCGCAAATGAAACACTGAAGACGTAACCTAACTTGTCTTCTGTGCCAGAAAAGGTCTGCTGCAATGTTTGACCCCAAGCATCATCGGAACCTGTAAGAGACGTATTCACGCCGATTTCTGTGGTCGCTGTGAGGCGATTGTTAACAGGAGTGCGCGTGATAATATTCACCACTCCGCCAGTTGCACCATCACCATAGATTGCAGTAGGTCCGCGCAAAACTTCGACTCGCTCGATCGCACTTGGATCAATGGTTCTCAAATCGCGAAAGACGTTCGGAGTGGTCGATTGCGGAACTCCGTCAATTAAAACCGTAACATTCCGTCCACGCAGAGTTTGACCGAAAAGATTGTTCCGCTCATTCGGAGCAGCCAGTCCAGGGACTAACTTACTCAGCGCATCTGATAGGTCACGAGAGATCGCGAATTGTTGCTGTAGCTGCTCTCGATTCAAAACGGTGATAGATTGCGGAACATCTTGCCTCGATTCTTGAGTTCGAGTTGCTGTGACTACCACTTCTTCTTCAGCGATCGCGGTCGTGACAGCTAAGATAAGCCCGGTTTGGCTTGTTGTGATCTCTGCGAATGGAGGTTCATTCGTTCCGACAATTCTGACCTGAACACGATCGGGTGCGATCGCTTGTACAATCACTGACTGAATCCCACTGGCTGGATTGCTGGCTTGGAATGATTCTCCTTGAGGAAGTGCAAGTGTTGCTGCAAATTCAGCCGTCAGAGTCGTTTCTCCTTCGGTTAGCGTCGGTTGTGACAGTGTTTGATTGTTGGCAGTCTCTAAAATGACGTTCACCCCATCACGGGCGGGCACGAGTCGAACATTCGTGATCTGGGCAAGTTGCGGCGCTTGAGTCAGTAGCTCGGATGCTCTAGCAGGTTGTTGAAACTCTCGAAGATACTGAATTGTCGGCAACTCGGCTAGGGCAACGGGTTGCCACACTGATCCTGCGATCGCGGCACTGACATAAATCCAAAACTGACGAATCATCTCTCACACCATCCACTTGAATCAGAGCTTCTTGAGAATTATTACTGTCTAAAGCGTACAGAAATGGTTCTCAAAAGTCTTACGCGATCGGGAGATTACTTAATCGAAACGGAGTTCGTATTTATTGATACCGATACGCTTTTGGACTGATGCCAAACTGCCGATAAAACGCATTACTAAATGCGGGTAAACTTCCATACCCGACTGCATAAGCAATCTCAGTAATGCTTGCATCTGTTTCAGCTAACAATCGCTGCGCCTGCTCCATCTGATAAGTTCGTAAATAACCAAAGACTGTTGTACCGAAAACTTGGCGAAATCCTTGTTTTAATTTGCAGTCATTCAGTCCGACTTGACGAGCAATCTCAAGGAGCGAGGGAGGGCGTTGATCAAGCGGTCGATCGAGAGAGCGTCTAAGAATTTCTTGAGCTTGATAAAGTTTTTCCAGGTCTTGGGGTTTCCATTGCGGCGTTTTTGCTAAAGGCTGTTCATCTTGTGCCCATCGCCAAAATTGCAGCGTCAAGAGTTCCAACGCTTTACTTTCTAAGTAGAGATGCCGCATTGCGCCTTGATAGGGGCAGGTGAGCATTTGTTGTAAAAGCGGTTGATGTTGCATTGATTGAAGCCCCAAAGTTTGATGAAAGGGTTCAACCGATTTTCCGTCGATCAATTGTCGGATACGATCGGGGATGAGTTGCCAGTCGGTGTAAGAGCGCAAGAAATCAACATCAACGCTGAGTGTAATTCGTTGCAGGGGTTGTTTTTCGGTGTAGTATTCAATTGATCGAACTTCTGGCAAGTAACAAATACAACTTTCTCCAGATACTTCTGAGCGATCTTCTTCTTGTCGGAGTCCTGGATTAATGATGCGAAAATCACCCGATAGATAAAATGTCAGTGTGATTTGAGGAATTTGGTACAAATAATCTAGATGAAGAGGACGATTATAAATCACATCATCAAACCAAAGCTCAAAGCCGTCTCGCAATGTGGTAACTTGGCGTTGTCCTTGTCCTAATGCAGGTGGAAGATGTCGCCAGCCTCGGTTGCCTTCCCAAGTCCAAATCTCATTTTGAGTCGATGCTGCTTGCCAAATTTCGTTAAACTCACGTTGAGCGATCGGCTTTGACATAGAAACCTGGTAAAAAATGCGTCACAAGATTAATGAAAAATCTTATCATTAAGCTGATATTTTTATCTAACACTTTTGGTTGGAGAATTTGCTTTGTCTGAGATCAAGACTGATCATCTCAAAATCAGCTATGGTGAAACGATCGTTGTTCCTGATTTGTCGATCGCGCTTCAACGAGGAGCCGTGACCGCTTTAATTGGTGCAAATGGTTCTGGAAAAAGTACAGTTTTGCGAACTATTTCCCGCTTGCTTTCTCCGACTCAAGGCATCGTTTGTTTAGATGGACGGGATATTGCCAAGCTCAAAACAAAGGATTTGGCACGGCGGTTAGCTTTTCTGCCACAATCTCAAGAAGTGCCTAGCAGGATTACCATTCGCGAATTGATTGCTTATGGGCGCTATCCTTATCAAGGACTATTCAAAGCACTTTCAGCACCGGATCAAACTGCGATCGATTGGGCGTTGGCGATGACTAGATTGGAACTGCTAGCACATCGATCAGTTGATACTCTTTCAGGCGGAGAGCGGCAGCGAGCTTGGATAGCAATGGCATTGGCTCAACAAACTCAGGTATTACTGCTCGATGAGCCAACGACCTATTTAGATATTCGTCATCAGCAAGAGATTTTGTTGTTAGTGCGACGGCTGAATCGTGAACAGGGGCTTACAGTTGGTTGGGTATTGCATGATCTTAATCAAGCCGCAATGTTTAGTGATTGGTTGATTTTGCTGCGTCAAGGTCAGGTGTATGCTCAAGGACGATCTGAACAAGTGATGACTTCTGAAATTTTGCGAGAAACTTTCGGCACTGAGATGGTCATTGTGCCGCATCCCCAAACCAAAAAGCCAATGTGTTTGCACAGTGTTTCAGAAGAGTTTTAAGGGTCAGAGCAATGAACTATTACAATCGGCGCAATTTTTTACTCACTGCGATCGCAACCGCACTCGCAACTGGGTGTCAATCTCGATCGATCCAATCCGAGCGTCAAGGCTTTGTGGCACTGGAATGGGTTTATGCGGAGAATCTATTAGCGCTTGGAATTCCGCCTAAAGGAGTTGCTGACATTCGAGGCTATCAGCAGTATGTCAACATCCCAACTGAACTGAATCCGAATACAACAGATGTTGGAACTCGACAAGAGCCTAGTTTAGAAGCGATCGCAAGTCTCAATCCTCAAATAATTTTTGGCACTCAGCTTCGACATGAAGCTATCTATCAAGACTTATCCAAGATCACCTCAACTAAACTATATAACCCTTATCCTGAACCGGGACAGCTTGATCAATTCAAAGAAATGGAGCAAACCTTTTTATCGATCGCAGAACTAACCAATCAACGAAGTCAAGGCGATCGAGTTCTGGCACAATTGAGCGATCGACTCGCACAAGCCGCTAAATCTTCATCAAGCGATCGCCCAATTTTGTTAGGTCAATTTTTAGGCAATACACCACAACTGCGGTTATTTACAGATAACTCAATGGCAATGAGAACTCTCAATCAAATGGGCTTGAAAAATGCTTGGAAAGGAAAGCTCGATCGCTATGGCTTTAACACCGTTTGGATAGAAGCCTTGCCTGCGGTTCAACAAGCTCATTTTCTCTATGTTGCACCAGAAAATGATGCCGAATTTAACAAGCTACAAAACAATCCCATCTGGCAAGGACTCGAATTTGTTCGAGAGAACCGGGTGACTTCACTTGGAAGCGATACTTGGTTGTTTGGAGGTGCGCTTTCGGCTCAAATCATCATTGAAAAAGTAGTGACCGCTCTGACGAAAAAGCCATGAAAGCATTCATTACAGGAATTGTCTTATTGCTAATTGTGCTTTGGGTTCATATCACTCAAGGACAAGTAAATGTCAGTCTTGAAACTGTGCTAGGAGCAATTTTTTCACCGGACAACAGCGAAGCACAGAATTTACTGCGATATTTAATTTTGCCTCGATCGTCGATCGGAATCTTAACCGGAATAGCATTAGGCATCGCAGGCACACTGTTGCAAACTATGACACGCAATCCGCTTGCTTCTCCGACTACATTAGGTGTAAATTCCGGCGCATACTTTGCGGTGGTTGCAGGTGCGATTTTTGTCCCTGAGCAATTTGCGATCGCGCCTGAATTTTTTGCATTTGCAGGGGGACTACTTGCAGCAGGATTGGTTTATGCGATCGCAACGAGTGTCCGAGTTACCCCCATTCGATTAGTTCTCGCTGGAGTTGCTGTTTCTCTGATGTTGTCAGCCTTCACAGCCACCTTACAGCTTGTATATGAAAATGAAACGGCTGGATTGTTTCTGTGGGGTGCAGGTTCTTTAGTTCAAACCGATTGGAGTGGTGTAACAAACGCACTGCCGCAGATTCTAGTAGGTTCAGTCATTGCAATTCTATTCACTCGGCTATGGGATGTGTTGCTGCTTGATGATCAGACTGCACGATCGCTAGGTGTAAAAGTACAATCGGCAAGATTTTTCGGCATTGTGATTGCTGTATTTCTTGCTGCGATCGTTGTTAGTGTTGTGGGTGCAGTCGGTTTTGTTGGATTAGTTGCGCCTCATCTTGTGCGATTGATGGGAGTCCGACAGCATCTATTTTTGCTGCCAGGATCAGCAGTTTGGGGAGCAGTTCTAGTAATTAGTGCAGATGTAGCTGCTCAACAAGTTACAACAAATGTCAGTGAACTTGCGGCTGGAAGTGTAACAGCACTGATTGGTGCGCCGTTTTTAATCTGGCTGGCGCGTCAAACTCCGGAGGGCAATACAAATTCGGTTGGGAGCTTAAGAAGCGATCGCTCTTTATCAGGGAAAGCATTGCATCTTCCTTATTCGGGATTGATTGCGATCGCGATGGGTTTATTAATCCTTGCTCTTTTCTCAGGCATTGCATTTGGTCAAATTCGCTTCAGCTTGTTTGAAATGCTGCAAGCACTACAAGGCAATGCTTTTTCTCAGCAAGTTTTATTTGATTTACGATTGTCCCGTGTTTTAGTTGCAATGTTTGCAGGTGCATCATTATCTGTCAGCGGACTACTTTTGCAAGGGGTCATTCGCAATCCACTCGCAGGACCTGAAATCATCGGTATTACATCTGGAGCCGGATTGTTTGCACTCCTCGTTTTAGCTCTAATTCCCAATGCACCTGCGTCATTTATCTCGATCGCGGCAATGTTCGGAGCCTTTACGACTTTTGCGATCGTCTGTCTTACCGCATGGCAAAATGGCTTTGCACCCGGACGATTAGCTTTGGTTGGAATTGCGGTTTCTGCTTTTTGTGCGGCTGGCATCAATCTGCTGGTTGTGAGCGCAAGGTTACAAGTCGCTCAAGCGTTAGTCTGGCTATCTGGAAGTACCTATGCTCGTTCTTGGGATGAATTGGGTCAGCTTATTGTATTTCCCGTTTTGTTACCGATCGCAGGGTTAACGGCTCGTTGGCTTGATTTGATGGCATTGGGGGACGATTTGCCGAAATTAGTAGGCATTCGACTGCAACAGGCTCGATTGATCTTGATGTCGATCGCGGTGATGCTGGCAGCAGCGGCAGTGGCAACGGTTGGAACTTTGGGCTTTGTCGGGCTAGTTGCGCCTCATGCGGCTCGTCTGCTAGTCGGCAATCATCATCGTCGTCTTATTCCTTTATCTGCTTTGCTCGGTGCGACTTTAGTAGTGGTTGCAGATACAGTTGGGCGAGTCGCTCTAGCACCAAAAGAAATTCCATCTGGATTAGTCACAGCAATGATTGGAACGCCCTACTTTCTTTGGCTACTCTGGCAGAATCGAGACTGAACTGCTTTCTGTATGAGTGTTCAGATTCGGCACCAAAACGAACTCATTCGATTAGACGAAATTTGGGTAAAAGTGTGTATAATTTACGAGAATGATTCTCATTCTAATTATGAACTTCCCGGTAATTCTCGTCGCTGGCGCTTCTGGAGTGGGTAAGACCACCTGGATTCAGCAGCAAAGTCTGAACTCATTGATCGCGTATTGCTCTTTAGGGGGCGATGGAATTGATGCGACTTATCTTGCTGTCGAATCTCCAAACATTAAGTTTCTCTCAGAACTTTCCGAACTCGCTTCTGTGAAGGTTCCGGTCTATCTTGAACTTGGCTTTCAGCTAGATCTTGCATCTTTTACAATTCCAACTAAGTATTATCAGAAAGTTGCGATCGTTGCCCCTAATTCGGCAAACACAGAATGGCATCACTGGGCAGATCAGATCATGCCCGGAACTCAAACTGTACCTAGTTCTCAACTCTGGCGCTCGAATCTATCGGGTCAAGTGCTTGATCCGGCAAGCCTCGATACCTTTTGGGAGGAAGTGACTGAAGGCGCGTATGGATCTGTTCAACGGGCGAAAGGCATCTTTGAGGTTGTTGATGGCAGAGCGTTTCACTTTAACTATGTGCAAGGTTTAGAGACAGATTACACAGAACTGAATGTGGCTCGATCGCTCAATGGAAGACCCGATCGCTTTAGTGGCATTGAGGTAGTGGGTGAAGCCTTTGATCAAACTGCCATCAAGCAAACACTTCAGGATTGTTGTTTGGCAGACGATGTGTTGGCGTACTACCAAGATCAAATTCGGCAATCGCTAGAAGTACCCGCTTAGAGGAGAACACAATGAGAACAGCAGTTTTATCCTGTATTCATGGAAATTTTGAGGCGCTGAATGCAGTGCTATCTGATGTAGATGATCAGAATGTCGATCGAATGTTCTGTCTCGGCGATTTGGTTGGATATGGTCCGTATCCAAATGCGGTCGTTGAGATGATTCGGTCTTTGAATGTTCCGACCGTTCAAGGCTGTTGGGATGAAGATGTGGTTGAAGGCTTAAATGCTTGTGAATGTAGCTATCCATCTTTACTCGCTGAAAAGCGAGGACGACAGGCGCATGAATGGACAAACCAAGAAATTCATCCAGAAGTAAGAGCATTTTTAGCACAGCTACCTCATACTTTACGAGATGGAAATCTCTGTTTTGTGCATGGCAGTCCTCATAGTAATCATGAATACTTGCTGCCTGAGATTGATGCGTTTGTGGCGATGGAACGAGTGCTATCAACCGGAGCCGATATTCTGTTTTGTGGACACACTCATGTGCCGTATGTACGATCGCTGGACTCTGGAGAACTGCAAATCAAAGTACAACAGTCCAAACAAGATCAATCCATTCGCTTTACTGCGCCCTTAAAACGCATCGTCAATGCTGGTTCAGTCGGTGAGCCTCGACATGGCAGACCCAATGCAACGTATGTCATTTACGACGATAGTACTGATCAAATTGCGTTGCGAGAAGTTGAATACGACTATCAAAAAACCTGTGCAGCGATCGTCGAAAAGGGACTGCCTGCAATCTTCGCTTGGAGACTCTCAAAAGGCATGGAATTTGCAGAACGCGCCGACGATCCGACTCATATCTGTGAGCGATAATTATGTCATATTGGGCAATTTTGAGCGGCATTGAAGGCAATCTCGCCGCATACGAAGCAGTGCTAAAAGAGATTCAACGACAAAGGGTTGATGCTTTGTTTGTTTTGGGGGATGTGATTAGTCCCAAAGCCGATAATGAGAGATTGATCAATCGATTGACTTCTCCACGTCGAGGTGAACTTGTTCCACAAGTCTGTCAGGGTTGGTGGGAAGAACAGTTACTCATTTTGCATGGTTTAGGGCGAGTCGGAGAGCCGACTGAACTCATCGATCGCTATGGTATCCAGATGACAAAAATGCTATGGGATTCAGTCCCGCGTCATTTAGTCCAGTGGATACGATCGCTAGAATTTGGCATCTTTGAACTCGATTGCTTACTCATTCATGGCAGTACAGTGAGCGTCAGTGATGAGCTAACGCCTGAAACTGATCCGATTCAAATGCTCGATCGAGTGATGCGAATGGATGCAAACTATCTATTCTGTGGACGTTCGGGATTAACGTTTGAATATGAGATCCAGCAAGGTCAAGTTCTAACTGCGGTGACAACGCTCGATCGACAATCAGAGCCAGAGCCAACAAGCCTTCGTCCGCGTAAAATCATCGGAGTCGGGAACGTTGGAAGAACGGCGGGGCGGGCAACTTACACGATCTACAATCCGAATACCAATGCACTGAAGTTTTGCACCGTTCAGTATGGTGCAGGGAAAGGATTCCAGACCCAAAGATAGCGCGATCGTCGGTTGAGTCAGCAAGCGCAAAGCGATTGCAATTGAAGCTTGAAATGGCTTGTAGTGTGCAATCTCTCAGTGATACTCTGAGCCAGAAGCAGAAATGCTCAATCATTCTGTAAACGGTAGCCCGAATGAGCTTTGATACCACCTGTCGGCGACTGGCTGAAATCTTTCCTGAAGACTTTGCAAGCTGGTTGCTCGGCTACCGGGTTCCTCTCACTGAACTCAGCCCGACTGAGTTATCGATCGAGCCAATCCGCGCTGACCGTGTAATTTTGCTCCAAGGTCAGAACGAAATCGTGCATATCGAATTCCAAACCGATCCCAAAGACGATGTACCGATGCGATTAGCCGATTACCGCTTACGCCTGCATCGCAAATTTCCAGACAAGACGATTCACCAAGTCGTCCTCTATCTGCGAGAAACGACTTCAGAGCGGGTGTATCAGAACTATTTCGAGATTGCGGGGATGTATGCAGAGTTCAACGTGATCAGAATCTGGGATGTGCCTGCCGAAGAACTGATGGCGTTTCCAGGCTTATTGCCGTTCGTGGGACTCAGCCGCAGCGATAACCCGATCCAGACCTTACGACAAGCAGTGCGGGAGATCCAAAACATCGAAGATGAGTCTCAGCAGCATGAAGCAATGGCAGCGACTTATGTGTTGTCTGGGTTAAAATTTGAAGCAGCAGTCATTTCGCAGATAATCAGGAGAGACGTGATGCGGGAGTCGGTGACTTATCAAGCGATTTTGGAAGAAGGACGGGAAGAAGGACGGGAAGAAGGACGGGAAGAAGGACGGGAAGAAGGACGGGAAGAAGAGGCAATCGCATTTGTAACCCGTCTTCTTGCCCGACGACTGAGACAGGAACTTTCGGAAGACCTGCGATCGCGGCTTTTAACCTTGTCTCTACCGATGCTAGAAGACTTGGGCGAAGCGTTGTTAGATTTCACCAGTATGGCTGATTTAGAAGCTTGGTTGAAGGAGCGATCGACAGAGGGATAAGCGATCGACCTCTTGAAAATCATCAAGCGATCGGACATCAAAGGCGCGATCGCATTTCACAATTTAGCGATCGATAATTAGAACATGTTGCCTTCAGCGGTGAGCCAAAATTCAGCTAAGAGACAAGACTGATTCTAGCGGATCAGCAATAAATCTGTAAATTTCTTCTCTTGAATTTTGAATTAAGGCAGTCAAATCATCGCGAGTACAGTTTCCAATCCGGAGCCACACTAGCTTAGGGGGATGTCCATACAGTAAACTCCGTTGATAAAAATCAGAGTCCTTGGAAACAATTGTAAACTCCTGATCGCGGGCATATTCCCAGATTGCTTCATCGGAAAAGCCTTTTAACCCACAATCGCGGACGTGCAGACTGCCTGGAAATTGCGACGAAAGCAGACGGGAAAGTTTAGGAGAGAGGTTTTCATCGAACAGAAGTTTCATTGGGGCAAACAACTAAACGACGATCGCGATCGGCAGCAAAGGCAAAACACGCCTGAATGTCGGCTAGGGTTAAGTCAGGGAAGTCATCTAACACTTCGTCAATGGTCATTCCTCCTCCTAAATAATCGAAAATGTCCATGACTGTGATGCGAGTGCCTCGGATGCAAGGTTTGCCGCTGCGGATGCCCGGATCGATGACAATGCGCTGTTGATAATCCATTGGATAAAACACTGAGCGATCAGTATATGTTGTTGACAATTTGCTTAACTCAATCATACCAAACGTCCCCCAGTGTAGTGAGACCGCAGTTCACCATCAAGCGATCGACCATCAAAGCGCGATCGCACGGTTGAAATTGGAATGATGACTTTGGCGATCGTCGGTTGAGTTAGCAAGAGCAAAGCGATCGCTCAATCATTCTCAAAGCGCGATCGCTTTTCGAGCTTCATGATGAACTGCATCAAACTTAGACGAAGGCACAATCGCCCCGCTACGTTTGTGAGAATGAGAGGCTTTTGATGGGACGATACAATAGGAGTGGCTAAATATTGGTGCGAATGTGAGTGACTTATCATTGGAAGAGATTTATCGGGAGGTGGGCGCAATTGTTAGCCAGTTTGATTTGCTTGAATGTGCTGAGTGTGCGGCAGCGGTTTTACAGTGGTTAGACCAACAGGGGATTGAACGATCGCTGCTAAAGTTAAGAACTCGATATGACTTTGAGGACTATATTTTGAGCGATCGTCTGGAAATGAGGGGAATCACAGAGCCGATTACCGAGAATGGCATTCACTATGGGGTGAAGGTGAGAGGGAAAGTGTTTGATAATTTGTCTGTTGAGGGAATGGAGTTAGAGGTGTGGTTGAGCGATTTTCATTGTCCGAGTGAGAAGTTTGTGGTGCAGGAGATGGACAATTTTAGCAGTGGATCTGAAGTGCAATAGATTGGAGGGCGGAACATGGCAGGACTGTTTGGATTGTTGAACAAAATTCGAGTAAAGCCTGGAATGTATATTGGCGGAGCCTCTGTAACCGATCTGTTTATGTTTATTGGTGGATATAAAACGGCACAACATGAGTTTGGGGTTCCGACGACTGAGGCAGAGAAGCACTTTTACCGGGAGTTTCAGCCGTGGTTGCAACGTCGATTAGGGATGACAACTTCTCGATCGTGGGCAAAGATGCTGGAGTTTCGATCGGTTAATCAGCAAGAGGCGTTTGAGTCTTTTTTCAGGTTATTGGATGAGTTTTGTGAGAGTGAAGCAATTCTGCGCGGACAACAGGAAACAAAGGAATTGGTTTGCAAAGATAATGAGTCTGAGTCAGTCAGGGCAAGTTGATGTCCTCAGCGATCGTAAGCTAGTCGATCAAGAGCAAAGCGATCGTTAAATCCTTCCAAACGTGCGATCGCTGAACATTTCCAGGATGCGATCGTGCTTTTCATAGAACCCAGATACTACCATGAGCGCAATCACTGAACTTTTTCGAGGTACAATCGCTCATCACAAATGCTGTAAAGCGCGATCGCAAAAACCATCGAGCGATCGACCATCAAAGCGCGATCGCATTTGTAACCCGTCTTCTTGCCCGACGACTGAGACAGGAACTTTCGGAAGACCTGCGATCGCGGCTTTTAACTTTGTCTCTACCGATGCTAGAAGACTTGGGCGAAGCGTTGTTAGATTTCACCAGTATGGCTGATTTAGAAGCTTGGTTGAAGGAGCGATCGACAGAGGGATAAGCGACCCTTGCGGTATCTGCATAGCAGCGCGACATCTTGAGAAATCATCAAGCGATCGCAGAAATCATCAGGCGATCGACCACTAAAGGCGCGATCTCAGTTCATCATCAAGCGATCACGTTTCGGAATTGTCAATCGAGCAACGTAGCTTTAATTATGATTTAGAAGAATCAACGAGATATTCAGATAAGTCATCAAGAATAGCATTGATCGCAAAAACATCTGCATTCGACCAATGTCCGCCTACAGAGTAGACCTGAGCACGTTGAACTGCACTGAGTTTTTTCCATAGAGGATTTTGCTTTAGCTTTTCTACAGTTTTAAGATCTTCTGCTGTTCCAAAAACGACAAAGAAGAGAATATCACCATCAATGTCTAATACATTCTCTTCAGAAATATTGTCAATATAGAAAAAGTCTCCTCTTTGAATGGGTGGGCGTTGCACTTCAAGGTCGCGCAAAACTTCTCCAGAAAAATGCTTTTCACCGTTAACCCAAAGTCCATAAGCCGAAGTTGTACTCGCAATAGATACATTGATAGTACGGCGACGGTTTCCTAATTTCTGCTTTAGGTTTTCGATTCTCTGCTGATATTGATTGATTAATTGTTGCCCAACCTCCTCCCTACCCAGAACTTTAGCCAGTTCCTCTAACTGTTGTTTCCAAGAAGGAGGAGGGAAAGGCACATTCAATGTAACTGTGGGTGCAATCTGCGATAGTTGTTTGTAGATTCTTGCTGAATAGTACGAATTAGCAAGAATCAAATCAGGCTTAAGTTCCAGAATTCTTTCTAAGTTAGGAGCATCAGTCTTCCCAACAGAAACAATTCCTTTAATCTTCTGCTGGAGATAGGCAGGAAGTGGATAGCTTGGTTCAAAGACAGAAGCGATAGGCTTGATACCTAAAGCCAAACTATTTGCTAGGGTATCTTCTCTAAGCGCAATAACTCGTTGAGGGCTACGAGGGATGCAAGCTGTACCCATGATGTGCTTCACAGTTCGGCAGTTTTCAAGTTGTGGCTTGAGGCTTGTTACTGGAGTATCGCCAAGATTATGGCAAGCTACAAGGATCACTATTGTCAGGACTCCTAATAGGAGTTGGAAAGCTAGGCGAATTAAAGAGAACTTCATCAGAATTCAACGACTCAAAACTGCCATGAAATCGTTCCTTGTACAGTAAGTGGTTCTGCTGGATAAACTGTCAAATCAGAATAGGCAGATTCAAAGTAGTTTACATTGAATAGATTCCGAATATTAAGCGCTGCTCGGAAGCGATCTCGTTTGTAAAAAATAGCTGCATCGGTGCGAAAGTAGCTTGGTAGGGCGAAGGTGTTAGCTAAGTCTCCTTGGCGATCGCCGACGTAAAAGAACCCTAAGCCAAAGCCTACGCCTTTCAAACTGCCGCTCTGTAGTTCGTAGGTTGTCCATAAGTTAAAGCTGTTCTCTGGTACATTGTTGAGGCGATTTCCAGTCTGAAACGAGTTGTCCTGTGTAATCTGAGCATCGGTATAGGAATAGCCTGCAATCACATTCCAGCCTGGAAGAACTTCTCCAGCAATGTTCAACTCAATCCCACGGCTGTTTTGTTCGCCCGTCTGAACCGAGAAAGTAGGGTTTGCTGGGTCAGTTGTGACTACGTTGGAGCGGGTAAGATCGTAAAACGCCAGCGTAGCCGAGAGTCGATTGTTGAGGTTAGCTTTGACTCCGACTTCGTATTGTGTCCCGCGCCCTGGTTTGAATTGACTACCATCAAAGGTTCTTCCACTGGTTGGCGTAAATGATCGACTATAGCTGGCATAGAGCGAAATTGACGGAATGGGTTGATAGACGATACCTAGGCGAGGACTAAAAGCATTGCCAGATTGAGATTGTTCAGTGTTGCTGATTAAATCAGTGGTAGTTTGCTTGAAGGTATCAAATCTTCCGCCCACCAAAAGCTTTAGATTTTCCGCCAATGTTATTTGATCCTGAATATAGATTCCTAAAGAATCTGTTAAGCCAGTATCATCACCACTGAAGATGACATCAAATCGTTCCCGACTATAGACTGGATTGAAAAGATCTAGCGGTGTTCCATTAAATCCAATGAAGTTATTCTGATATCGGTCTAATCGTCGCAAATCGACCCCAAACAAAAGCTGATGCTGAACTGAACCTGTTGAAAACTTACCGACTAAATTTGTCGTAAAATCAAATGCCCTTTCCTTGTAATCATTGTCTTGAATGCCGCGCTGTACGGTGCGTAAATCTGAATCAAGACCTGAAATAAAGTAAGAACCTGCATTTCGGAGGTAGCGATTTGAGAAGTAAAACGCATTTTGTAGTGACCAGTTCTCGTTAAACCGATGCTCTAAACGGTATCCAACTCTGAAAACCTCTGGGCTATATAGACTATCTGGCTCGGAGATATTGCGATTTCGAGGGATTTCACCATTCGGATTCGGCAGAATTGTTCCCACTGCTGGCAGTCCGTTATTATAACCTTGATTAACTTTGCTGTACTCTGAATCTAGGGTTAGCGTTGTGTTTTTACCAATGTCAAACCGCAGAACACCCGCAAAAGCTGGAACTTCCCGTTCAGAAAAATCGGCAAAACTGCCCGCGTTTTCGTAAGATGCTGTCAGCCTATATAGAATCGATTTATCGTCTGCCAGAGGTCCTGATAAGTCGATCACTCCTCGGTAGAAGTTATAGCTTCCGATCGTCGCTTCAACTGAAGCGTAGGGTTCGCGGAGCGGCTGCTTAGTCACGATATTAATTGTTCCACCCGGATTTCCGCCTCCAAATAGCACTGAAGCAGGACCGCGAAGCACTTCGATCTGTTCAATATTCGCGAAGTTTGCGGATTGTCCGCCGCCAAATGCGTAGCTCAATCCATTGCGAGTAAAGTTGCCGGTATCGTCTCTCGCTTCAAATCCTCGAATCGTGAAGGATGCAAACTGATTGTAATAACCAGGAGCCGTCTGAGTTGCACCACTCACGTTCTTAAGTGCATCATTGAGCGTCGTGACTTGTTGATCGCGCAAAACCTCCTGCGGCACAACCTGAATCGACTGCGGAATATCCCGAATCGGCGTATCCGTCCGCGTTGCTGTACTCGCATTCGGCACTCGATAGCCTCCTTCCCCTTCCCCCGTCACCGTAATCTCTTCTTCCATTCCTTCCTCTGGGGTCACTGCCAACACTAACCCCTGTCCCGCCACAATCTCAGCACTCGGCAAATCATTCAATCCCGTAATGCTCACCCGAATCGTCGTGGCATCCGCTTGCGTCACAGCAATGCGATCGATTCCCTCCGAAGGCTTCTGAACTTCAAACGCCTGCCCACTGCTCAACGCCAACACCGCATTCGGAACCGTCAAAATCAGCGTATCGCCCTCTGCCTGTTGCGTCGCCTGCAACGCCTGCCCATTCTCCGTCTCCAGCGCAATCTCCAATCCCTGCTGCGTCGGGTTCACCTTCACCCCCGTCACCCGCACCAATTGCGCCTGCTGTGCCTCCGTTTGCGCCATCCATTCCTTTACGGTTGTTGCCGCTTTCGGACGATCTTGCAGTCGAGAAACCGTCGGTTCTGTTGCCAGTGCGGACAGTGCCCCAACCAGAACAAACGCGCTAGAAACGAAAAGCGATCGCAGCCACACACTCATCAGCATCACACCAGTACTTAGGAATTGTTATCAATAGACAGTACTGGAGAGGCTCATGAGATTGGAAGCCCTTTTTGGTTGCTAGCGGGACTTTCTTGATCGCTAGCGGGACTTTTTTCGCGATCGTCTGTCTCGATCGCAGTAAAACAGAGCGCAATCTCACTTCCCAAAATTGCACGATCGACGATACCAGAGACAACAATTCACGTCCTTTCCAAGCCTTCAAGCAGTTCCCTGAGTTGCTGGAATAGCTGAGGCAAATCAGTTTGAATCGTTTCCCAAACAATCTCTAAATCAACTCGAAAATACTCATGAATCACAACGTTTCGTATCCCTCGGATATCAATCCAGGGAATTTCTGGATAAAGCACCTCCACTTCTGGCAGCAAACTTGCAGCCGCCTCTCCCATGACCGCCAAACTGTAGAGAACGGCTCTTACGGTGCGAATATCTGCTACAAACTCTGCAAAACTGAGATCTTGAGTAAATGTTTCAATCTCTGAACCAACCTCAACAATATCCTGAATCCGTCGCCGCAAACTTCTAGAAGACACGAATAGACTCCTGTAAAACAGGCTCTTTGAGGTCAGGCTTGAGTGAGTTCGGCGTTCCCAAATCAACTGAGCAGCCTAAAATCGTCTCCAAATGCCGCTTTAACCGCACAAATGTCAGCAATCCGATCGGTTGTGCAAACTCGACCAACAAATCCACATCGCTCTCTGGCGTTGCCTGATTACGAGCGACTGACCCAAACAGAATTAATGACTGCACCTTAAATGCTTGCAGCGAAAGCCTATCCGCTCTCAGTCTCTCTAAGACATCATCTCGTTCCATCGCGTCTCATACTGCTGGATGGTCTTATTGTAACCGTCTCTGATTAGACTCAAAACACATCGGTGCGATCGCCCCCATTCCTAAAAAATCCGCCTGTTCTGACGAGCATAATCACTCGGATTCACGCCAAACTTCTTCCGAAACGCCTTAGCAAAATAACTCCGACTCGTAAAGCCCACCCGCTGCATCACCACTTCAATTTTCAGATCGCCTGCCAATAACAACTGCTGCGCCTGCTCTAATCGATAGTGATGCAAATAGTTGAAAGTACTTGTGCCAAAACAAGCCCGAAATCCTTCTTTTAGTGCGCGATCGTTGAGTCCCACCAGCCGAGCCAACTCAGACAGCGAAGGCGGATTTTCCAACCGTTGCAGCAAGATATCTCTCGCAGCATGAATACGATCGACCTGTTCCGACTTCAGCTTTCTCGGCAATTTTTCCAACGCAGGCGAATCTTCTAGTAATGGCTCCACCGAGAGCAACAGCAGCTCCCAAATTTTCGTTTCTAGATACCGTTGCTTCATCACGCCATGATAGGGACATTGCCAGATTTGCTGCAAGGCGATTTGCATGGCGGGAGTTGATCGATATCCCTGAACAAATGACAACTGATCCGGTGATCCAATCAATGGTTGTAATCCAGCAGGTAATTGACCAAAGAACGATCGAAACTCCTCAACAGAAATCGAAAAAGCAATCTCTCTCAACGGTTCCACACCACATTCAAACGATCCTTTAGCCGATTCACCTCGACCAATCAAAGAGTACTCTCCTGGACAAACGGTCACCTCAGAACTGTGATGAACACCTGATAAATGAAACCCAACTCTCAGATAATCAGGCTCGTGAAATTCTTCCCAAGACATTGCACAAGTATTTAAGGGTTCGTGATAGTCCATGACTAAACCGATGCCTTCTCGTAGGTCAATGATCCGAGATAGCCCTCGCCCCAGTTCAGGCGGAAACGGCATGATCACATCTGCCTCGTCTTCGGGATCGGGATAGCGTATCTGCTCTAGCATTTCTTCAAACAAAGCGTCATAAGTCTGACTAGAAAGTACGATCGTCATGATGATTCTGAGACTCCGATAAACAAGGCGCGAACCTCAAAAGTATCTTGACCTAATTAGTATTAATTTGCAATAAGAGCACGATCGCTGCAAATATAATTTCGATCAATCTCTACAATGAAGCAGGCTTCAAGGTGAAAAAATGCTGCATCTAAGTTTCAATTTTTGTCGTCGCTTCGGAAAACTAATACGTCAATCCGCACGAAACCTAGCTCTGAAGAAATTGCTACTAATCATTGGCTTCACGATCGTCACTCTGATGACGCTACCCGCGATTAGCGCAGAGCGCAACCCTGTAGAAACTGCACAACATTCTCAACCTAATCCCTATGCTCATACCCATGTTGATCCAGCCGTGATCAAACTCGCGCAACAGCTACAGCAGGACGGTTACACTATCTTCTTTCGGCATGAACGCACTGCATTAGATCGCCTGCGGGATCAGCGTCCCTACGATTTAACTACCTGTGCAGGTCAACGAATGCTTTCCCCGGCGGGAATTGAAGCGAGTCGAGAAATCGGGCAAGCGTTTCAACAATTGAAAATCCCGGTTAGCACAGTTCTAGCAAGTCCACTCTGCCGAGCTAAAGAGACTGCGAAACGAGCATTCGGTCAGGTAACGACGACTGAAAAGCTGATGGGCGAAGATCGAGAGAAGCAGCGATCGAGGGAAATTGTTGGCAATGATCTCAAACAGTTCGTGAGACAGCGATCGCGCTCTAACAGTAACTTAGTTTTAGTTGGGCATTTTGGTAGTTCGTTGGCTTTGGGTCGCATCCTGAGTGAAGGAGAAGCAATGGTTTTGGAGCCGGGTGCAAACGGTGGAGTCCGAATCGTGGGGCAGATTACTTCGGCACAGTGGGGCGATGTTGTGCGCGATCTTGACCGGATGCAACAGAAGCGATCGCACCTCCGAGAAGACTCAAAAGATTGGGAAGCAAAAACTTTTTCATGTGAGCTTATGTTCAGCGTGTTGAAATGTGCGGATTAGAAGCTGATCGAGCGATCGCAGTTTGACGCACCAACGCTTCCAGATTGGGCATTTCCTGCCGACAGGACGGACAAAACCAATACACACCAGAGTAGCGAATATGCCGGAGCAATTTAGTTGAGCAGCATAGACAAGTACTCATAAGTAACCTTACAAGATGAATTTGATGAGAATCAAGCTATTTCTGAGTTTGCATCCTGATTGCTTCTGATGAAAAAAGGGAAAGACGCTCCCCTTCTTGAGTTCAGAATCAAAAGGTAGTACCAGAAATATTCACTCAGCGTAGCGGTTTTCCTGATTTATTGCAAGTCAATCTCAATAAGTCTATGCTCAAGATGTTAGATTGAGTCTCTTTCCAGCATTCTCGACTATCTCAAGTCCAACAACTCCAAACGGAACTGAGAGATCGCAACTATCAAACCATTGGGCATTTGGTTACGATCGCTCAACAAGCTTCTCCTACTGTTCGCGAAGCATGAGCCAACCTTGGATTTTCGCCATTTGATGAAGTCGTTATTAGGATGATCGAACTGCGAAATCGTGGTGAGTTCTAAAATTCGCCCCTCAAAGGCTAGCTGAATCGCTAGAATCGAGTCATATCCTGCCAATCAAGCGTTTAGAGCGATGCTATCTCGCCTCATTTCTTCCTCGATTTGCACCAGTGCGATCGCTGCTCTTCTCACCAGCAGCGTTCTGACTTCTCCCGCGATCGCAGCCCAACCCTCGGATCTTCCAATTGTTCGATCGTCAATTCTTCAGCCTGATCTGCGCGTTCCTTGGTCGCAACCTGTTCGCGTGATTGATCCATTTGAAGGCGAATCGTTAGCAGTGTTTGATCAGAATTATTTCTCGCGATCGTTCCGTAACACAAATGCTCAAGTCAAAATTGTTTCGCTGTGGAAGCCGGAGTCGGTTCGAGTCTTGCTTGCTTATAGCGGGAGAAATTGTACGATTGCTCGTAGTACATTTCCGCTTCGTCGTCGTTTGTATGCGTCAAAACTTGGATATTATCCTTTTGGATATTTTCATAATGATTTTCCCGATTCGGTTTGCGTTGTGAACAATGGGACTCAGAAGATTACGGGGCTTTCCGTGAGAGTAGGCGATCGCGTTTTCTCACTGAACAATAAAGAAGGGCAATTTCCGATCACTTCTGATCTTGCAGCCGCGTTAAAGAATGCACCAGAGCAAAATGTTCAACTAAGAGCCACAGCCGATAACGGAGAAGTGGTAGATAGTGCGATCGGGATTGAAACAGTGAGAGCTTGGAGAAGAATTTACTAGCTTGAATGACTTTCCTGCACGAACATCCATGCAGGAAAATCGTTGAATCAGGATTTTACAGATGGGAAGAGAATTCATGATATGCTTTGAGGAGTTTTAGTAAGAATCATTCTCAGTAGGGATTGGATCATCATGACCATTTCGGTATCTGAGCGAGATTGGGCAGAGTGGGAGGAAAAACGATCGCACTTGATTGAGTATTCCGATCCAGATGATCCAGATGATACGCTGACACCGCTACCGACTTGGATGGCGCAAGGGTATACGCGAGAAATTGACTTGCGGGAAGGGCTGGCGGTGCGGATTGATGATTTTCGGATGCGCGATCGAACTCAAATGGCATGGTCAGAAGAGGAGTCTTGGATACAGTTTCACTGTCATCTGTCTGGAGATCATCAGAATCCTATTTCGGAAATTGGCAACTCGGAATATGTACTGTACGGCAGTGGGATTATGCCTAAAGGGGTACTGACCTGCTCCGGTCAGTTTCCGATTCTAGAAGTCGTGGTCGAAATGTCGCCAGAGGTATTCATCAACTTTTCAGGTCGGGAAGGAATCGTACCGATCGAGTTTCAACCGTTGATTGGAACAGATCAGCCAGCTTATGCGCGGGATGGGGCGCTGTCTCCCATGATGCAAGGTGTGTTGCGGCAGATTGTTCAATGTCCTTATCTCGGATTGATGAAGCGCGTCTATTTGGAGAGCAAGGCGCTGGAACTTGTGGCGCTGATTCTGGAGCAGGAACAGGAGGTGCAGCAGGGAAAGCGCGCTGCTTCGCAGATACCGCAAGGGTCGCTGTTTCGACTCAAGGCAGAGGAGGTCGATCGAATTCACCATGCTCGAACGATTCTATTGCGGAACTTGGAGCAGCCGCCCTCATTGCCAGAACTAGCAAGGCAAGCAGGGCTGAATGAGAAGGCACTGAAGCAGGGATTTCGGCAAGTATTTGGAAAGCCTGTGTTTGGGTATTTGCATGATTATCGGATGAATCAGGCAGAACAGTTATTGATGACGGGAGAGATGAAGGTGGGCGAGGTGATGCAGCGCGTTGGATTTCGCGATCGACGTTACTTTGCGGAAACGTTTCGGAAGAAATTTGGCACGAATCCCAAGGACTACCTCAAAGCAAATCTGAAAAAGTCCGTCTAGCCTTCAGAAAAAGTCCCGCTCGTCCCCCAAGTCCCCATTGCGATCGCTGTTTTCGGTCTGGTATTTCTTGAGAGTGATTTTCAAGAAGGTGTGACGAGATGCGGATGCGATGGGCTGCGGGACAAGGATTACAGCAGTTGAGTTGGACGGTTAGCGTTCTGTCGGTGGTGGTAGCTGCGAGTGCTGGGGCGACGGAACCCGCGAAGGTGCTTCAGGCGCGGGATTTGCCTGCGAGTGCGAAAACGGTGCAGGAATGGACAGCACAGGTGGAAGCAGCAACCGCGCAAATTACCCAGATTCGACTGGTTCCGATCGAGGGTCGGCTTCAGGTGCAGATTGATACCGCCGATGGCAGAACGCTGCAAGCGACCACGCGAGAAGAAGGGAATACGCTGATTGCTGGGATTGTGAATGCGGTATTGGTGTTGCCGGAAGGGGGAGCATTTCGGGCAGAGAAACCCGCGATCGACATTACGGAAGTGACTGCAACTCAGACAAATGCTGCGACGGTGCAGATTCGGATTGTGGGAGATGGAATTGCGCCTGTTGCTGAAGTTGTGAACAGCGATCGAGGTTTAATCTTGAGTGTTGAGTCTGATGAAGATGCTGTAGCTGAAGAAGAAATTACAGTGACAGGGCAAGGACAGCGAGGCTATCGAGTACCGAATGCGAGTACAGCAACGAGGACAGATACACCGATTCGAGATATTCCTGCTTCGATTCAAGTTGTGCCGCGACAGGTTTTAGAAGATCGTAATGTTAGAACGATTAACGAAGCAGTTGAAACCGTCAGTGGTGTTGTGAGCGACGGCACTTTTTTCGGTGCGCCTGGACTGGAGAATAGGATCATTAGAGGATTTTCTCAAGGCGGTAGAGATGGTGGAGGAGGGAACTTGCGAAACGGCTTCCGAGATGGAGGCGCTTCTGGCTTGAGAGCGAGTGAGACATTTGAACAAGTAGAAGTTCTAAAGGGACCCGCATCGATTCTATTTGGCGTACAAGAACCAGGCGGAGTCATCAATGTTATAACTAAACAGCCGCTCAGTGAACCCAACTATGGAGTTGCTCTAGAAATAGGAAATCGTAATTTCTATCAACCCACTATCGATTTTTCAGGACCTTTAACCAGCGATAAAACTCTGCTCTATCGATTGATTGCGAGTTATCAGACTTCAGATGGTTTCCAAGATTTTGTAGACACCAAGTTAACCACGATCGCACCAACTATTACCTGGAAGCTTGGGGATCGTACCACTCTGAATCTATATTATGAGTATCTAAGATTTGTAGGGGATAGCCCTACACAACCTGCTGGGCTTTTTGATGGTAGTGCCATTTTTCCCAGAAAGTTTTTCCCAGGTTATCCACAAACTGCTTTTCTTGAAATCATTACCCAAAGATACGGATACACGCTGGAGCATGAATTCAATAGACCTCCTGCACGAATCAAATTGGATGAGCAAGCTCATAGTTCAGCAAGCCTGCGATCAAGTTGAACCGTAGCCCAAATCGCCTGCGACGGTTACGGTAGCGCTCCGATAAGATGCGAAAAATCTTCAACTTGCGAAAGGTATGCTCCACCGTGATACGAACTTGCGCTAATTGTCGATTAAACTGACGTTCTTGCTTGGAGAGCGGACGCTTGCGCGATTTTTTGTAGGGCGTACAACTGTAAGCATGAAGTCTGGCGATGCCTTGATAGCCTCGGTCTGCCACCCAGAGTTGCTCAAGTTGGGTCGGCAACTGCGAGTCCTTGAACAAGCGGAAATCATGCTTGCGCCCTTTGCCAAATGCGGTGCAGACAATTTGACCGCTGAAATAGTCTACGACGACTTGCGCTTTTAGTGTGTGCCATTTTTGCTTACCACTGTAGTAAGGTCGCTGTTTTTTTTTGGACGTTCAATCGGACTTTCGCTGACATCAACTAACAGGAGGTTCCACCCTGCATCAGGCGAGTGCAGCGCCTTCTTGCCCGGAAGCCGAAATTCGCCCGACCGAATCAAACTGTTCTCAACTTTCCGCACAATGCGCCCCACGGTCGTTTCATGAATCCCCCAACTTTGTCCGATGTGGAACTGAGTCCGATACTCGCGCCAATATTCCATCGCAATCAAGAGTTGATCTTCGACTCCAAACTTGCCTTGTCCGCCTCGTTTGCCTTTTCGGATCAGCTTGGGTTTGAGAATTTCAACCATTTTCTCGAAGGTTTCACGCTTCACTCCGCACTTGCGTTTGAACGATTTTGGTGGCAGGTGTTGAATGCGATCGTACATTTGATCAGTCTCCTGAGTGGCATCTAGTCCTCTTTTCAGGAGTTCAAATCTGTGATCAGGATTCGTGCAGGAGGTCTAATGATAATTTACAGATTCGTAACGCTATTACTGTAAGCAACAATTCTTACGTCGATCTTCGTCCTGGTGCTTCACAACTACTGGATAATCGGTTTCTAGTAGTTAGTCCTGAGGAGGGTAGATTCAGTGATCACAACCTTTTTGGTCAAATCGATCTTATTGGAAAATTCAATACAGGCTCGATCTCACACCAACTTCTGGTAGGGTTTGACTACAACCGTTTTAACATTCCGGTAACAGGTGGATTCGGTGCTACGAACATTCCTCCACTTGACATACTAAATCCGAACTATGACAACATTCCAGAGCCTATCTACGATACAACATTTGAGATTGTTGATACGATTCAATCCTATGGTGTTTATCTCCAAAATCAAGTTAAGCTTTTAGACAACTTGAAGCTTTTAGTAGGTGGACGATTTGACTGGATTTCGTCAGTTAGCGAGGGTGATTTTAGAAGAAGTGGTCAAGAGAGAAATAACAGTGCGTTTAGCCCTCGAATTGGTCTAGTATATCAACCAAGTAAAACCATCTCACTCTACGCGAGTTATAGTCAGTCTTTTCAACCAAGTCCGACCTTCAGCGCATTTAATACTGATGGCGAAGCATTCGAGCCAACCAAAGGAACCCAGTATGAAACAGGCATCAAAGCCGATTTTCTAGATGGAAGGCTTTCAGCAACCTTAGCTGTCTACCAAATCACTAAAACAAATGTCATTACTCCCGATCCACTGACTCCTAGGCTCTCGATTCAAACTGGAGAACAACGCAGCCGGGGAATCGAGTTAGATGTCACAGGTAGAATTCTTCCAGGTTGGAACGTAATTGCCTCTTATGCTTACACGGATGCGAAAGTCACTGAAGACAATAGTATTCCTGTAGGAAATCGATTACAGGGTGTACCAGAACACCAAGCCAGTCTTTGGACAACTTATCAGATTCAATCAGGGAGCTTAAGAGGGTTAGGATTTGGGTTAGGGCTATTTTATGTGGGTGAGCGGCAAGGAAATTTGGCGAATTCGTTTACGTTAGGCGATTACTTTCGGACTGACGCATCCTTGTTCTATCGCCGCGATCGCTTCAATGCAGCAGTCAACATTCGCAACCTATTCGATATAGACTACTTCAATGTTGGCTTAGAGAGAGGTGATCCTCTGACTATCACAGGCTCTATCAGCTTAGAATTTTAGCTTTTAGTTGATGAAGAATCGATCAGGAGAAACGGTTTTAGCAATGCCAAAGGCGATTCGTAGAATTTCTAGACTGCTACTTCTAATCGTCATGACGATTACACTTGCTGTTGCCTGCCGTAATCCCGTTTCACTAGAAGAAGGAAGCTTCAATCCTGTACAAGAACCAATCCTTGCACGAATTCCTACAGCTACAAAAGTAGTAGAACACGCTTTAGGTCAGGTCAAAATTCCACTTCACCCGCAGCGAGTAGTCGTAATGGACGGTAATATCTTTCTCGACCCTGTGTTGGCATTAGGCGTAAAGCCAGTTGGTATTGCACCTTGCTCTGACTGTCTAGAAGGTCATTCAGGAATCGATTCTAGCTTGACAGCAAATATTCCAGATGTCGGAGATGAGCAACCTTCGCTAGAAAAGATTCTTCAACTCAAACCCGATCTGATTCTATTGCACAAATATCAACAACGAATCTATCCACAGCTTTCTGCGATCGCGCCTACAGTTGTCATTGACTCTGACAGTGAAGTAGACTTCGAGAAAAATATCCGATACATTGCTCAACTACTTGGAAAAGTCGATCGTGTTGAAGCGGTTTTATCCGAGTACAGAAACAAGGTCAAGCAATTACGACAACAACTAGAGCCAAGATCAAAAACGCAGCGAATATCAGTGATTCAAATTTCTGGCTCAAACATCTATTCGCTTAAGCCAGGTCTTTTTCCATCTGACCAGATTTTGATAGATGCAGGCTTACAATTTCTTGAGAGCCAAGAGCAGCAACAAGATCCATTTTTACCCGTGAGTCTGGAGGCTTTACTCAATTATGATGCTGATATTTTATTCGTTATAGTAGTTTGGAAAAGAGATGCTGAAAATTTAAGTTCATTGTCTTTTTTGAAGCACCCTATTTGGTCAACCTTAAAAGCGGTTCAAAACAATCGAATCTATGCAGTGCAATGGGCAGGCATCGGAGGAACGATCGGCGCTGATCGTGTTCTTAGTGATCTCTATAAATATCTTGTGAAAGACTTCTAAAGTTGATAGCTCTTGCAGGTGCAATCGATCGCGCTCTGATTGTCGATCACATTAGAATGAGCAGCGATCTCACAATCGTTCATCCTTGCTAATCCTGTTCTACGATCGCTCTTTCTTCCAACCAAGCCTCTAAATCTGCCAACGTGGTGAAATCGAGTAAGTCTTCGCTGAGGTCTTCTAGGACAGGTAAAGGTAGGGATGAAAGGCGCGGTCGAGGAGTGGGATCGCCAAACCTGAAAGTACGATCGCATAAACCAAGTGCGATCGCATAGAACCTAAGTCGCTTAGAAGCAATTGTTCAACGATTCAATCTTCTCAAGCCAATTGCTTTCTTTATTCTTCCTGCTCGATGATTGCTTTAATCTCATCTGCATCAATATCAGCCTGCTCGGACTTTGGATAAATCGTCAGGAGAATGATCCCAGTTGTGGTTTGCAAATAGTAAATGAGGCGATATCCACCGCTTTTGCCTTTCTGAATATCCGTGTTGCGAATTCTGACCTTAAAGACCGCATACCGATATTCGCAATCTGATCACCAACGACATTGCCGTTCTGGAGTTCTTCAATAATCGGTTGAACATCTTGGTAGATACTGCGATACTTTTTCGCCAGAGTGCGTAAATCACGAGTAAAGGTTTTAGCCGCTTCCACCTGTACGATCGACGGCTCAGTCATGCTCAATCCCTTCCCAAATTTGAGACACAGGAGCGGTTTGTCCAGTCATCGCTTCGTGCCAAGCCTGGCGAAAATTAGTCAAAATTTCCGCTTTCGACACCCCAAAATCAGGTTCAGCGTCCTCAATCAAAACAATGACCTCGACTCGACCATTCACATCTGCAAGGGGCTGATCTAGATGAATCTGTCCCTGCTCGTCAACGTGACCTGTAACTTTAACTGCTCTCATCGCGCTTAACTGTATTTGGGTTAGTACTAAATTATAGCGATTATTGCTCTACCAATCGATTTTGCAGGTGAGCTTTGCTAATGCGCTTCCAATCAAGCCTCTAACTCTGCCAGCGTGGTGAAATCAAGTCAGGCTTCGTTGAGGTCTTCTAGGACAGGTAAAGGTAGGGATGAAAGGCGCGATCGCCAAACCTGAAAGTGCGATCGCGGTTTAGAACCAGAGAGCGATCGTGCCTATTCGTGATCGTTTTCACTCATCGGGTGTCCCTCTAGCCAAGCTTCTAAATCAGCCAAACTCGTAAGGTCTAGCAAAGCTTCGCTGAGATCTTCTAACAGGGGTAAGGGTAAAACGGAGAGACGCGATCGCATTTCCTCGGAAAGGTCTTGTTTGAGTCGTCGGGTTAACAGGCGCGTGACGAGGGCGAGTGCTTCTTGTCCGCGTACTTCTTCTCTACCCTCTTCTCTACCCTCTTCTCTACCCTCTTCCTTCGCTTCTCGGATTGCCCGTGGTTCCTGTGTCAAATCTAGTCCTAGCATCCCTTTGATCTCCGTTCGACTTAAATTCGTCAGTTTATAAACCAGAATCGAGGTCACAATATCTATTATGTCTTGTTTCTGTTCAGGTGTTAACGGCTCCTGTTCCGTTCGTGCAATTAGCCTTCTCGCGGCTTCTGGGGCTTCCGCTTCATTCATAATAGTCAGTACAATTGCCCCAACCGTGACCGGAAGAGAACTTACGTCCCCAAATTCGTCCAAATACACCCGATGCACCTGCTCCCCATTCAAAAACGTTCGATGCGGGTGCAGATCGCTTTGCTCGACACTACGCGGTGGATAGATAATCACAGTTTGCCAATCACTAAAGCGATCGCGACTCCGATAGAAATACAACGTAGATTCAGCCAGAAGTCGTTCGTAGAGCCGTTCATCCTTCTGCATCTGAAGCTCACAGAAGTAGATTGTCCCGATCACAGTGTCAGGCGGTAGAAACACCCCATCAATTTCAAACTTCGGTTCCTTCACCGCGACTGAATCAAACCGATAATCAGCCGCATTGTCTGGTCTAGTTCCAATCAGATCAAACAAGAGTGTGGGGGATTGTTGAAAGAGCTTATAAAACAGTGGATCACGGCGCATAAAACGTAGAGAGAACAACACGATCAAGTGTACTCTAAGGCTCCCATCAATGCAGGCGGCGCGAGTTCCATTAATGTATTGACGATCGAGCAACTTGCTGCCATTCAAATCTGCGATCGATAGCGTTTCCCATAGTCCAACAGTCGAGATAGGGAGGTAGAGCGATTTGAGCTTGGCATCATCCGATCATAAAAGTGTTCCCTCGCTAGATTACCGAGTCTCGGCACTCTACAGAAGCCCATTTTGGCAGTTAGCGGAACTTTTTTTGAATGCTAGACGGACTTTTTTGGAATCATTGGAATTTTAGCAATCGCAACTTCCCGCAACTGCTCTGAAAACTGGTTGTGAGTAATATTGCTTGTCTTGCTCTGAGCATAGCGATCGCTAAATTCTAGTCAAGCATCAGCGCAAAAAGTGTGGACTGAGTCATAGTTTACAGTCCATTAAGGAGATAGTTCTCTAGATCATCTAGGACTGCATTAATTGCAAAAACATCGGAGTTATGCCAATGTGCGCCGACAAGATACACTTTATCGTTTTGAACTACTTCTAGTTTTGACCATAGAGGACTTTGCTTCAGCTTGTCTAATGTTTTTCGATCGTCGGCTCTTTCCCAAGAGACAAAAAAGAGAACGTCTCCATCAATACTTAAGAGCGTTTCTTTGGATAGGTTTTCGATGTAAAAGAAATCGCCCTTCTGTGATTGAGGACGCTGTAACCCAACGTCCTTGAGAACTGAGCCAGAAAAGTGCTTTTCTCCATAAGACCAAATCCCATACTCTGAAGATGTATTGGAAACCGAAATCTTCATCGTCGTTCGTCGATCGCCCAAAGCTTGCTTGAGCTTTTCAACTCTTTGCCCATACTTGTTGATCAATTGCTGACCCACCTCTTCTTTACCCAATGCCTGAGCAACTTCCTCAAATTGCTTCTTCCAGGAAGGAGGAGGAAAAGGAATATCTAACAATACTGTGGGTGCAATGTAAGATAGCTGCTTGTAAACTCCTTTCAATCCAGATCCAGCTAAAATTAAGTCTGGCTTAAGTCGTAAGATCTTTTCGATATCAGGATCATTTGCTCCTCCAACCGCCTCTATTTGATCGACCTGATCTTGAAGATATTTTGGCAGGGGATATCCCGTAATATATGCTGATGCGATCGGGCGGACACCTAACGCCAAGCTATTGGCTAAAGTATCCAATCTAAGAGTTACAACTCGTTGAGGGTTTTGAGGAATGCAAGTGCTACCCATTATATGCTGCACCATTCGGCACCCCTCAAGAGGCTGCTTATGGGTCGCGATACTAGCATCATCAGTTGTACTGCAAGCCGCAATCAGTATTATTGCCAAAAAACTGAAAAGCACGAGATAGTAAAAGCGGCGCAAAGAAATTCTCATGAACTTCTACCCATTCTTAAAATCGCCATGAAAGTGTTCCTTGCACAGCAAAAGGCTCACCGACAAAGACTCTATTTCTAGAAACTGCACTTGCAAAATAGTCTACATTGAAAAGATTACGAAAATTAATTGCGGCACGAAACCGCTCCCGTTCGTAGAAGATGGCGGCATCTGTGCGAAAGTAGCTCGGTAGCTCAAAGCTATTATCCAGATCTCCTGCTCTTTCTCCAACATAGTAGAAGCCTAGACCAATTCCTAGCCCCTGCAAATCACCTGTTTGGATTCTGTAAGTTGTCCATAGGTTGAATGTGTGTTCTGGTGCAGAATACAAACGATTGCCGACAGGAATATCATTATCTGCTGTAACTCTGGCATCGTTATAGGCATAGCCCCCGATGACATTCCATCCAGGTAGAATTTCGCCGCTGACATCTAGCTCAATCCCTCGGCTTCTCTGTTTTCCAGTTTGAATCGAAAAACCAACGTTATCTGGATCACTTGTCGTTACATTGGAACGAGTCAAGTCATAGAAGGCAAGGGTGGCGGAAAGGGTGCTGCTGATATCAGCCTTCACCCCAATTTCGTACTGAGTTCCACGCTCTGGTTTGAAAACTTCTCCGGTCGCAGCGGTGCCGATCGTAGGGGCAAAAGAGCGGGCGAAACTCGCATAGAGAGAAATCGGCGGGATGGGTTGATAAACAATCCCTACCCTTGGACTAAATGCTGTATCCGATTGGCTGGTTTCTGTATTCGTCAGTCTATTAGTTGTACGCTCACCAAATATATCGATCCTTCCACCCAACAGAAGTTTTAGGTTCTCCGCTAGCGTAATTTGGTCTTGGAGGTAAATGCCAAGTGTATCTCTGGTTGTGAATTGGTCAAAGTTGCTACGACCAGTAGGAGATACTCTCTGATCAAAGACTGGGTTAAAAATATCTACCGGAGCGGCAGGAATACCGAATTCAAAGTCAGAGTCATTTGTATTTCGATTTAGACTGAAACCGAGCAGAAGTTGATGGTCAATTGAGCCAGTGCGAAACTTGCCAAGTAAATCGGTATTCAGGTAGTAGCTATCACCATAGAAGCTACCGATAATAGCACTTCGACCCAGTGTACGATTATCGGAGGCTAGACGACCGATATTAAAGTAAGGCGCACCATCTCGATCGTCGTCATCGTAGAATGTGTACAAGAACGCATTACGCAGCTTCCAGTTTTCATTAAATCGATGCTCTAGTCGATATCCAACTCTGCCAACCACGGTTAAATTATCTGTTTGTGGTCCTGTTGCATTGAAATTACGGCTTATCTTCCCATTTGGGTTAGGTAAAACACTTCCGGCTGCTGGTGCTCCAAGCGGTTGTCGCCCATTCCGCTCCGCGATATTAACATCACCTTCAACAACAAGGTCAGTATTCTTGCCCAAGCTAAAGCTCAAACTGGGAGCAATGGATAATTGTCTAGCTTCGTTAAAGTCGAGGAAAGTGTCACTACTCCAATAAGCTGCATTAAACCGATAGAGAACTGTTTTAGCATCATTCAACGGACCAGAAAAATCAATTGCTCCTCGATAGGTGTTGAGGCTTCCAGCAGTTGCACTGACTTCATAGAATGGTTCGCGTAACGGTTGCTTAGTCACAAAGTTGATAGTGCCACCAAGCGCACTAAATCCAGTTTCGCCATACAAAACAGAAGCAGGACCTTTTAATACCTCTAACCGTTCCACGTTAGCGAAGCCACTATCACTTGTAATTTGTGGATCAGGAATTCCATTTACAAGCGCATTTGTATAGTTCTCAAAGCCTCGAATAACAAAGAAATCTCTACCCCCAGCAGTACTCCAAATTGAGGTAACACCGCTGACATTTTCTAATGCTTCCGTGATGCTCCTTGCTTGGCGATCTTGCAGCACTTGTTGCGGCACCACTTGAATCGATTGGGGAATATCCCGTAATGGTGTATCAGTTCTTGTTCCCACGGAGGTATTGGGGACGCGATAGCCGTCTTGTGCCCCTGTTACTGTAATCTCCTCTTCCTCACCTGTTTCTGGTGTTACGGCTAAAATTAAACCTTGTCCAGAAACAACTTTCGCTGTCGGTAGATCATTCAGTCCAGTAATGCTGATCCGAATGGTAGTCGCATCTGCTTGAGTGACAGAAACGCGATCGATACCCTCTACAGGCTTCTCAAACGATCGTCCATCACTCAGCACTGCATTCGGCACCGTCAGAATCAGCGTATTTCCATCGGATTGTTGAGTTGCCTGTAGCGGTTGCCCATTCTCCGTCTCCAGCGTAATTTCTAACCCTTGCGAAGTGGGATTTACCTTTACTCCCGTCACCCGCACCAGTTGCGCCTGCTGTGTTTCTGTTTGCGCTATCCATTCTTTCACCGTTGTTGCCGCTTTCGGCTGATCCTGAATTCGAGAAATGGTTGGTTCTGCTGCCGTTGCAGACACCGCCCCAAGCAGCACAAACACACCAGCCAGCGACGCTCTCATCATCTTCACACCATTAGTTAGGAACGATTATCAATAGACAATACGGGTATGATGGATGCGATCGCTAGTCCTTTTTGGCGGTTAGACGGACTTTTTTTGACCAGTAGACGGACTTTTTTCGGAAAGAACTACAATCCTCTAAACTAAGAACGACTTCCCAGAGCGATCGCGCATGAGCTTTGATACCACCTGTCGGCGGCTGGCTGAACAATTTCCCGAAGACTTTGCAAGCTAGCTGCTCGGCTACCGAGTTCCACTCACCGAACTGAGTCCGACGGAATTATCGATCGAACCAATTCGCGCCGATAGCGTCATTCTGCTGCAAGGACAAAACGAAATTGTTCACATCGAGTTCCAAACCAAGCCCAAAGACGATGTCCCAATGCGATTGGCGGATTATCGCCTTCGCCTGCATCGGAAGTTCCCAGAGAAAACGATCCACCAAGTCGTGATCTACCTCCGAGAAACCAACTCTGAGCGGGTGTATCAGAACTATTTCGAGATTGCCGGAATGTATGCGGAGTTCAGTGTTATCCGAATTTGGGAAGTGGCTGCCGAAGAATTATTGGCGTTTCCTGGATTGCTGCCGTTTGCTGGGTTAAGCCGAACCAATGACCCAATCCGCACCCTCCGACAAGCCGTTCGGGAGATCCTAAACATCGAAAATGAGTCACAGCAACATGAAGCAATGGCAGCCACCTACATCCTCGCTGGGCTAAAATTTGAAACATCAGTGATTGCACAGGTCATACGGAGGGATGTGATGCGCGAATCTGTCACCTACCAAGCAATTTTGCAGGAAGGAGTCGAACAGGGGATTGAACAGGGGATTGAACAGGGGATTGAACAGGGGATTGAACAGGGTCGAGAAGAGGAGCGGCGGGAAATTGCCCTGAAGCTCTTGCGTGAAGGAATTACGATCGACCTGGTTAGCCGCACGACTGGACTTTCGATCCAGGCAGTTGAGCAACTTCGGCAACAGATCGAACCATCAGACTAGCGAGATTGCCGCTGCTGTCGAACGCAGTCGCCTGGATTCACGCCAAACTTTTTCCGAAACGCCTCCGCAAAATAACTTCGATTGGAGAAACCAACCTGCTGCGAAACCTCCTCAACCCTCAAATCACCTGTTGCTAGTAGCTGTCGCGCCTGATCTAGCAGATAGTGATGCCGATAATTAAACGTCGTCGTACCAAAACAAGCCCAAAATCCTTGCTTTAATGCGCGATCGTTGAGCCCCACCCTTCGCGCCAACTCCATTGAAGAAGGCGGATTATCTAGGCGTTGCAGCAGAATTTTTCTGGCGGCATGGATGCGATCGACTTCTTCGGGTTTGAGCTTTTTGCAGGGCTGAGGTTTGGATTCTGTTAACAGCGGTTCAACCCCTAAAAGCAGCATGGTCATTGAACGAAACAGCAATATCGTCATGCTGTTGATAAGACTCGATCGATAGCCCTAATCCTTCTCGTAGTTTAATTCTTTGGATCTGTCCGTGTCCCAGTTCGCTGGGATAAGGCGCAACACTATCAGCGACATTCTCCGGGTTAAGACATCGAGACTGTTCCAGCGTCGCATCAAACAGCGCATCGTAATCCTCGCCAGAAATTGTAAGCGCCATAACACTCTGTAACTTGGTTAATCTGCGTTAACAAATTATCTTGACACAATTGATACTAATTTTCAATAACTATCATTGCGAATCTAAAATTCTGTATATTAATTTTGCTGTGCTGATGGAAGCCAATTTGTTAATCATCCAGGATTTAGGGCGGCAAGTTCAGGGAAAGTGGGTTTGGAAGCATCTTAACTTTGAGTTGCTTCCGGGTAACCGATGGGCGATCGCAGGTGAAGCCGGAACCGGAAAAACATTGCTGTTAAGAGCGATCGCAGCACTCGATCCAGTTCAATCTGGAAGCATCGCCTTTCAAGGCAAAAAGGTAACGGACTGGTTTGTTCCCCAGTACCGATCTCAAGTCTTATACCTGCACCAGCGTCCTGCCCTGCTCGAAGGAACGGTTGAGCAGAATCTACAAGCTATCTACAAAATGGCGGTTCATCGCGATCTTGCGCCTTACAGTGTTCAAAAATCGCGTATTTTGCAGTATCTATCCGTTTTAGAGCGATCGCCTGACTTTCTCGATCGTCCCATTCATGCTCTTTCTGGTGGAGAAGCACAAATCGCCGCATTCTTACGCGCCTTGCTCTGTTCTCCCACGGTATTGCTGTTCGATGAGCCGACTGCATCTCTCGATGCCAACACGGAGCAAAAATTTGAGTCTCTGGTGCATTTCTGGCAACAAGAAGACGCAGCGCGATCGTATTTCTGGACAAGCCACGATCCAGAACAATTAGCACGAATGACCGATCATCGTCTAATCCTCAAACGCCCATGACGAACTATGTTCTGATTAGTAATGGACAGCTTGCACTAGCAGCAATGCTGATTTTGATCAATCTTATCCTCTCGATCGTGCTACAGCTTCGCTTAGAAAAACAGTTGTGGATCGCCTCAGTTCGGATGACTGTTCAGCTTTTGCTAGTTGGCTATATTCTGAAGTGGATTTTTACGCTCCAGTCCCCGATGCTTGTTCTAGCAGTCACTTTAGTGATGGCACTTCTAGCAGGACAATCTGCGATCGCTCGAACAAAACGCGGCTATCGAGGAATGTTTTGGAATAGCTTTGTTTCGATTTTTGCTTCCTCTGCACTGATGATTGGAGCGATCGTTACAGGAATCATTCGAGTTGAGCCGTGGTACAACCCGCAATACATTATCCCGATGTTAGGCATGATTTTAGGAAATGCTTTAACGGGAACTTCTTTAGCACTCGATCGCTTTACTGAGGATTTAACAGTTCGACGAGATCAGATCGAATCTTTGTTGGCGATCGGTGCGACTCGTTGGGAAGCTGCTCAACAGACAATTCAGGAAGCGGTAAGAACGGGAATGATTCCGACGATTAATCAAATGATGGTTATGGGAACGGTCAGCTTGCCTGGAATGATGACGGGACAGATCATTGCAGGAGCCAATCCAACCGATGCAGTGCGCTATCAGATTGTGCTGATTTTCGCGATCGCGGCAGGAACCGGACTTGCCACGATCGGAATTGTGTTACTAGGATTCCGATCTCTGTTCAACACTCAACATCAATTAAGGCTCGATCGATTGCAACCGAAAGAAAAATCTTGACTGTTCAAGGCTTGAGCAATCCTGAGAGATTTCTATTACGGATTGTTGTTTGGTAGCAGTGGTAGAACTGCATGAATTTTTTGCTTGATCGTCTCTGGACGCTCTTTGTATGGAACTTTTCCATCTGTACAACTTGCATGTTGACGACCAAATTGCAGCAAATCTGAAACCGATTCTGTTGGAGATAAGTTACTCAGCACGAACGTTAGCTTGTTAGGAGCGGCAAAGGCAGCAACACAGGCAGACTGGCAGGCTCCCATACAGCGCACAGACTGTAAATTTATCGCATCAGAATGTTCGATCGCTTTACGAAGTTCGTCGAACAGAGTTTGACCAGGCTGCGGAACAGCTTTCGATTCGGATGCCGAGAAACGGCAGAGAACACAGACAAATAGAGTGGTTTGAGTCATTTTACTAAGCAGAATTCACGGCATCCAATTTCGCCAAAAAACAAGTGAAGCTTTAAGTTTTAATGTGAGTTGCAAGTCCTAGCTTTCCTAGTCCTCGGATCGTGATCCAAACGGGATCAATTTCCCACCAATGCCAGCCAAATCGTGCTGAAGCTTGACTGGCGTGGTGATTGTTATGCCAGCCTTCTCCGAACGTGAGCAACGCTACCCACCAACAGTTAGTAGAGCGATCGCTTGTTTCCACATTTCGGTAGCCGAAGGCATGACACGCACTATTCACAAAGCAAGTACTATGAAATCCTAGGAACAGTCGCGCAAAGATGCCCCACACGACAAAAGACATTCCGCCTAAACTATAAAGCAAAAGCGCAAGCACAAATTGCAGTGCAATATAGTGCTGATGACAAAACTGGTAGAACCGATCTTCAGCAATATCTTTTGTAAAGCGGCGCAATTCAGTTTTCATCGGAACTGTGTGCATTAGCCAACTAATATGACTCCACCAAAGTCCTTGAGTCGAATCATGCGGGTCGCCTGTACGATCGACATAGCGATGGTGCATTCGATGATAGCCAACCCATCCAATCACGGCTCCTTGACCTGCGAGAGTCCCACATAAAATCAGACAATACTCTATCCATTTGGGAGTCCGAAAGCTCCGATGAGATGCTAATCGATGAAAGCCGAGCGAGATGCCTAGCCCAATGGTCAACCCATGCAGCAATAGTGCAACACCAACCGCAGACCAGCTAAAATAGCTAGGAAGCAAGGCGGACAATGCACCGAGATGTAGGACTAGGGTGAATATGATTACGTTCAAACGCGGACGCGGACTGGAGCGGACATCAATCATGTAATTTTTCCTAAGTTAAACTCGGCTGAAACTCCGCCCACCGTCGCTGCACCTGCTGGTAACAGTGAGGCGGAGAAATCGCTAGATTCTGAAGTAGATTGATTTCTACTTCTTGGTTCCTGCGAATTAGCAGTACGATCGCTTCTGTTGGATTGTAAGTGACGATCGCGCTTGTCACTACATCAATTGCGCTTTGCTCTAGCTCCAGTTCTTGCAGATACTTTGCAACTCGCGCCTGAGCAACGAAGAACGGATTGAACGCAACTGAATTAAATTGCCAGTCGATCGAATAAAGAATTGGATTGATCACATCGCACGTTAACAATCCTCGTTGATGCCGAAGATATCCATTCCAAGCAAGATAGCCAAGCGTCAAACTATTGTGATGAATGAATCGGGACTGCCAGTGAGTACAGTTTTCCTGCCAGCGGTCATTGTGCATTTTCAACTCTCTTTTGGAGAACTGAAATGCCTCTATCAAATTGATTAATTCGGGTCATGCTTATAGCGTCCTAATGTTGAAACTGAGAAGCTGAATCCGCGCTGTTTTCAGTTCAAAGCAGCGGTATATCAGTTACACCCTGAGATTCTCATTAAAACGCTATAGTCTCAGCGCCAGAGAATGAGCGCAGACAAATCGCAAAAAAGCTAAATCAACCATCATCCGTACCTCGCAGATGAAAACAACAAGTGAGCGACATCGGTGGGCATCCTGACTTAGAGAAGTTTAGCTCTCAATACAGTTGCGGGACAGCGCTGGATTTTCACCAAACTTTCCCCCTTGCGTCTGATGGCTGATCCCCATCAGAACCGATAGCATCCCGTAGAATAACACAATTAAGCAGCGATCGCGAAGCAATTTCCAGGTTTGATAATGGCTCACTTCTGAACTGAGAAAATCAACGATGTCGGCAGAATATACCTTTACTTACAGACGATCGGCTTCAGGATGTGTTCCCGTTTCTCAAGCAGAACCGCGATCGACACTCATCCTCACTCCCTAGAAAATTGAGGCATTGCCAAAAGTAAAAGAGTGTGTGAAAGCGGAAATTACTGAGCAATCATCTTAGAAGAAGCAGGTTCTAAGCATTGGTCTAACTGTTGTCTCAGTTGCTCAATATTTAAATCTCGACCAATTAGGACAAGCTGATTTGAAGGGGGTTTTTGCCACTCCTCGGTTTGAATATCGTAGCGTTTGCCACTTAGCTGGAAGATATGCTTCAAATAGCTTTCTTTGAACCAAAGCAATCCCTTTGCGCGAAAAATCTCGATCGGCAATTCATCCAGAAAATGCTGAAACTTCTGAACCGAAAAAGGTCGATCGCTCTGGTACGACATCGACACAAAACCATCATTTGCTAGGTGATCAGAATGATGGTGATGATCATGTTCGTCGTGATGGTGATGATCATGATCGGCGTGATGGTGATGATCATGATCGTGAGGTTCTGCTTGAGTCTCGGTATAAGCTGCTGGCTCGAAATATTCAACATCTAGAATGAGCGGAAGTGGAACTTTACCATACTGACTTTGAATGATTCTTGCTCCAGTTTTGGTACTACGAATCCACTCTTCAAGTGCTATCACCTGATGATGTCCTGCCAAATCTGTTTTATTCAGTAAAATGATGTCCCCATACGTAATCTGGCTCATTGCCGCTTGGCTCTCAAAATGCCCAGGTGTAAAAGTTTCGGCATCTACCACGGTTAAAATAGAATCGATGTGCGTCAAGTCCCGCAGTTCAGAACCAACAAAGGTAAGCACGATCTGTAACGGATCAGCGATACCAGTTGTCTCAATCACCAAGTAATCAATCTTGTCCTCTCGCTCCAGAATTCGATAGATAGCATTCACAAGATCGTCATTAATCGTACAGCAGATACAGCCGTTACTCAGTTCCATCATGTCTTCATCAAGTGAAACAAGTAGCTGTGAGTCGATGTTGATGTCTCCAAACTCATTCACCAGCACTGCAACTTTCAGATCTTCGCGATTCTTCAAAATCTGGTTCAGAAGCGTTGTTTTACCGCTGCCTAAAAAACCTGTGATGATCGTGACAGGCATTCCGCGCTTCGGAATTTGGAGATCAGTTGCAGCGTCAGAAGTGGAGTTCATAATACATTAATCCTCAAATATGGAAGGTTCTTGAGAACGGTTATCATTCTATATTAGATTTCAAGAGATTTTAGCTACAGACGGATTTTTTTCAGTAAAACATCAGTTTTCATTCGGTGAGTCTTGGCACTGCCAGCATAGTCCAAATAGCTCTAACGTGTGATAGTACAACTGGAAGGTCTTTGCCTGTTGCCATTGTTTTTCTAACTCTTGGAATGGGCAGGTTTCTAGCGGCGTAGAAGTGCCACAGCGCAAACAGGTTAAAAAGTGCTGGTGATGATCTACATAGCTATAGAGCGCTTCGCCTTGTGGAGTCGATCGACTTTGAACTAAGCCTTCTCGCCTCAGTGCTTCTAATGCTCGATACACTGTTGCTAATCCTAAAGACTGCCCTGAGGAGCGAAGTTCAGTAAATAGAGCTTGAGCCGAAATCGGTTGCTTCGTTTGTTTTAGCAACTCTAGTACTCTCGCTTGTCCGCGTGTTGGTCGAGATTGCGTCACCATAAGCTTAAGCACTCTTAGCTAAAATTCTAGGTTTAACCAACGCTGGCACAATACGATCGCTTGCCATTCTCGCACCGGATAGATTTCGAGCCGTTGGACCCACTTGAAGTGCTGCTAATCCACCCATCACAAATAGCTCAGACTTTGACCACCGTAAACAAGGATTTAGCACAGGCAAGCCGTTTACAACCTCAATCGGATACGCCTTGAGCATCTCCGAAAATAAGGGGTCTTTAGTCACATCAAATCGGGTTCCAGTTGCTAACCAAATGCGATCGTAGTTCCGCACTGCACCATTATCACAAGTCACCTGCCAGCCTTGTTCTTGCCATTTTGCTTCGATGACCTGACATTCTGGGTGAAACATAAGACAATCGCTATGTTTCGCACGTCTAAGCTGAGTCATCATTGCCGGAGTCAGAGAACCCCCATTCCGAGCTTGTTGAATCATTCGCGATCGCGCAAACCAATCCGGTTCTGCATAAAAGCCTTTGAGATATTTCGGACCTAACCAACCTGGATCAGCATCAAATAATTTTTCACTTAGCGATCGACGAGACATCAGACTAACGTGCGCTCCTCGATTAATTGCCCCGATCGCTAAATGCCCGCTTGTTAATCCACCGCCAACAATCAGAATCCGTTCTCCAGCGAGTTTCAGCAATCGCAAATCAATCGATCGAGAATGAACCAGTCGATCATCAGGATACGGCTCTGAAATACTGCTCACCCAGTCGGGAATTTGCGTGATTGCGCTTCCTGTTGCAACGATGACTCTTCGCGCCGAGATAGTCTGTCCACCTTGTAACTTCAACTGGAATGAACAATGCAAAGGTTCTATTTGGCTTACAGTTGCCGCAAGAACATGATCTTGAAGTTGCCAACGCTGTATGACATCCCGACAGAACGACTCATACAATGCTGTTCCTGGTAGATCGTAGGGCGGAAACAGTTGATTGGGTTTCGATTCTGCAAATCGTCTCAGAGCAAAAGAATTGGGTTCAGGATGATGGACAACGGGCGATCGCAGATGTGGAATTTCCTGCGCTGCAAATTGGTGCTGCCATTGCTGTATCCATTTCCCACTTGGATCAACAGCAATAACGCGATCGCGCAGTTTTTCGCGCTTCTGAAGGAGATGTGTTACTAAAGTCAGAGCTTGCATTCCAGCACCGACGATCGCAATATCAATCCGCTGAGAGATAGAAGACATATCAATATTGTGAGAACGAGTGTGAGAACGGTTATCATTATGGCTCAATTTACATCATAATGATAACCGTTCTCACAATATTGATTCCTAAGTCCAGCAAGCTCTCTCGCTTTGTTGCTGATCCGCCCTGAACTGGAAGTTCGGGCTAACGGTGCGAAGTAGGTTGAAACCTACTGAAGAGTCTATCCTAACTGGCTCTTAGTCCCTTTCAGGGACTTCGCACTGTTAGCCCCGATTTCAATCCGGGGCGAGATAGAACGGAGCGAGTGATCCTTAAATTAATTCAGCCCGTCTACTTAGTCCAGATTAGTCCAGATTAGTCATGTATTCCAGATTGCTCATCCTGTTCAGATTTCTCGGATGCCGAAATATCAAAAGTCTCTTAACTTGAGAACTGTTATCTTTCTCAGGAGTGAACAACATGGCTCAACGTTCGATTCCGGTTACGATCTTGACGGGCTATCTGGGGGCTGGAAAAACGACACTGCTCAATTATCTTCTGACTCAAGATCATGGCAAGAAAATTGCTGTCATTGTTAATGAATTTGGGCAAGTTGGAATTGACAATCAACTCGTTGCTCAAGCAGACGAAGAAATTATTGCAATGAATAATGGCTCAATCTGCTGCACTGTTCGCAAAGACTTGATTCGCATCATCCAAGAGCTTCTGCACCACCCACATCAGATTGAACACATTCTGATCGAAACAACTGGACTTGCTGACCCTGCACCCGTTGTTCAAACCTTTTTTGTTGAGGATGGAGTGAAAACAAACACTCATTTAGAAGCAGTTGTGACCGTGATCGATGCAAAACATATTCAAGCGCATTGGGATGCAAAAGAAGTTCAGGAACAAGTCTTATTTGCAAATGTGATTTTGCTCAACAAAACAGATTTAGTGACTTCAGATCAGCTTGATCCGCTGGAATCTAAACTACGATCGATGAATCCACTCGCCAAGCTCTATCGCACTCAGCACTCGCAAATCGGGGTAGAGGCAGTTCTGGGATTGAATGCGTTTGATGTTGATCATGCTTTAGCGATCGACGAAAATTTTCTGAGTAAGCACGTACACGAACACGATAAATCCGTCTCTTCAGTGTCACTCACGGAATCTGGAACAATTGATCTAGAAGCATTAACTTCGTGGCTCCATCAGCGATTGAACCATCACGCTGCTGATACTTTTCGAGTCAAAGGAATTTTCAACGTCGCTGATCAGAAGCAGCGGTATGTGATGCAGGGCGTTCATAGTCTAGTCAGTGGACATTACGATCGCGATTGGCAGCCCCAAGAATCTCATCTAAATGAACTCGTATTCATTGGACGCAATCTCGAAGCAGAGCAACTGAGAGAAGAATTTCAAGCCTGTTTCGTTGAGATTCAATAACGCGACTTGCGCGATCTAAATCTCTCCCTATAATAGGATGATAACGATTATCGTTCTATATGAGGAGCGGTTGTGATGGTTGCTGAAGTAAAAGATGCTGTTCCTGTTACCGTTCTGACAGGCTATCTGGGTGCAGGTAAGACGACATTACTCAACCGAATTCTGACCCATGAACATGGGAAAAAGGTAGCGGTGATCGTCAATGAATTTGGTGAAGTCGGAATCGACAATCAGCTAGTCGTCGATACCGATGAAGAAATTTTCGAGATGAACAATGGGTGCATCTGCTGTACAGTTCGGGGTGATTTGATTCGGATGATCAATAACTTGATGAAACGGCGCGATCGCTTTGATCATATCGTGATTGAAACGACTGGGCTTGCTGATCCCGCGCCCGTGATTCAAACCTTTTTCATGGACGAAGATGTACAGACTTTGACGAGTCTTGATGCTGTTGTTACCGTAGTCGATGCCAAGCACATTGCTCAACATTGGGATGCAGATGAAGCACAAGAACAAATTGCCTTTGCGGATGTAATCTTGCTCAATAAGATTGATCTGATTGCTTCAACCGAGCTAGATGAGCTTGAGAAAAAGATCAAATCGATGAACACGATCGCGAAAATTTATCGTACTCAGGATGCTCAAGTTGAAATGGATGCTTTACTCGGTGTCGGAGCATTTGATCTCGATCGTGCTTTAGAAATCGACCCCAATTTTCTCGGTGAAGATGCTCACGAACATGATGAAACTGTCACTTCAGTTGCGATCGTCGAATCTGGTTCAGTCGATGGCACTCGATTGAATACCTGGATGAGTGAACTACTGCGCTTTCAGGGGCAAGACATCTTTCGGATGAAAGGCATTTTGAACATTGCAGGCGAGGATAATCGCTTTGTCTTTCAAGGGGTGCACATGTTGTTCGATGGTAAGCCCGATCGACGTTGGAAACCTAATGAAACGCGCAAAAATGAATTAGTATTCATTGGTCGAAACTTAGATGAAGCAGCATTGAGAGAGGATTTTCGCTCGTGTTTAGTGTAAAAGCAAAAATGCGCTCTCTGCTTGAACTGCGATGGCAAAGTGTTTTATCGGACTATGTTACAGCGATCGCATGGTCGCCTGATGGAAAAATGCTGGCGGTTTGTTCTGCTGCGGGAGAAGTTGTCCTCTATGCAACGAGGACATTTGATTCGATCGTATTGCAGACAGCGACAGGATCTTCGATCGACTGTCTTGCTTTCTCTCACGATGGACAGTTTCTTGCAGCAAGCGGACAAGCGGGAACTGTTCAAATTTGGCAGTTAACCAGAACAGGATTCGAGCTGATTAAAACTCTAACGAATGCTTCAGCATGGATTGATCAGCTTCAGTGGAGTCCGATCAAGAATCAGATTGCCTTTAGCTTAGGCAAAACGGTGCAAATTTGGGATGCTGAAACTCAGCAAAGTGTGACGACGCTGGATTTTAACGAATCGTCGATCGGTGATATTGCATGGCATCCAAGCGGTGAGAGCATTAGTCTTGGCGGCTATCAAGGCATCAAAATCTGGATGACAGCGAAATGGGAAGAAGATCCCTATCAATTCATTATTCCGTCTGCGAGTACGACGATCGCTTGGTCAGCAAGTGGGCGATATCTAGCATCGGGAAATCTCGATCGAACCCTTTCTGTTTTAGAGTGGGGCAATCCTGCACCGTGGATGATGAGCGGTTTTCCCGGCAAGGTTCGTCAAATTGCTTGGTCTGATCGACCTGTTCGCAATGATGCCCCACTGCTTGCCTCAGCTAGTGCAGAAGGCATTGTCGTTTGGGAAAAGCACGAAGATGAACAGTTTGGATGGGAAAGTCGCGTCTTGGGTCAGCACGATGGCTATGTTCAAGCTGTTCGCTTCCAGCCCAATACGACTTTGCTGGCTTCTGCCTCGGAAGATGGCTCGATCGTTTTGTGGTGGCAAGCAGCTTCGATGACTCAAATCTTAGAAGGCGCACCTGATGGGTTTTCTTACCTCGCGTGGCATCCCCAGGGAAGTCACCTTGCCGCAGGAGGGCAGCAAGGTGAACTGTTAGTCTGGTCACAACCTTCGCGAGGTCAAGGATTCAAACGGCGTTAGTTTTATTGCAGTTGAACGGCTGCACGTTGAATCGGCAGGACTTCTTCTAAAGTCAAAGGTCGATCGGTTGTGAGATGACTGGAGCAACAAATTGTATGGAAGAAAATCGGCTCACCCACAACTTTCGAGAAATGTTGCTCTAATAGCAAACGAGAGGTAATGTCTCCTAAAAGTTCAGCAATGTCCTGGGTGAGTTGTTCAGTATCATCGCGATGCGTAATCCGAAACTGAAACGAAGTTTTATCGACTAGCTTTTTAAGCTGTGAATCAAACTCGTCTGATTGATGCTGTACGAATGCAAAAGCCTGCTTTTCCAAAAATTCCCAAGCTTCGGGGAAGAGGCGACGAATGTTGTCGATCGCGTCTCCAGCTTTGTAGACGAGCGTTGCTGTTTTACAATCCATTAATCATTTCCTTCAAATGTTGATGCGCCCAGTATGAGCATCCATGATATTGAATCAATTCAACGCTGAGATCAAGCGTGTTTTGCATAAATTTGTAGTTCAATAAGAACGTCGAAGCAAATTAGAACGAGTTAGAATGCCTTGAGATGGACTGAACAGTAGTGATAGCAGAAAGAGCGTAGACGAAACTAATACGATCGCAGGTCCAGACGGAAGATTGTGATAGTAACTGATGTAAATTCCAGTCACACAAGAAAACATTCCGATTAATGCTCCGAGCAGCATCATCTGATTTAGCTCTTTGACCAAAAGATAAGCACTGAGAGCCGGACCGACTAACATAGAAATCACCAAAATTACGCCCACTGCTTTCATGCTCACAATGATCGTGAGCGTAATCGCTGACATAAACGCAAAATAAATTAGATTAATCGGCAGCCCGATCGCTTGAGCGCCCGTTTTGTCAAAGGTATAGAACAGCATTTCTTTGTAAAACAATCGCACAATGCAGAGAATGTTCAACGAAATTACTAAAGTCCGTTGAACATCTGCGATCGTGACTCCTAAGATATCCCCAAACAAAAAGCTATCCAAATCAAGCTTATTTCTAAGAACCGTAATTAGCGTGACACCGAGAGCAAAGAAAGTCGAGAAGATTAGCGCCATTGCTGCATCAGCTTTCACTCGACTTTGCGATCGTATCCAAGCGATTAAAGATGCACCTAAAATTCCTGCTCCAAATGCTCCAATCAAAATATCAATCCCCAGAAAAAACGAAATCGAGAGTCCCGGCAGGACACAATGAGCGACCACATCGCCAAAAAGCGCCATTCTCTGAACTATCAAATAGCTGCCGACAACCGGACAAAGCAATCCGACCAGTAACCCGATCGCGATCGCATTTCGCATAAATTCAAATCCAAGCGGCTCTGTAATGAATGGAATCATAGTTAGCAAATGAGTGTAGAGTCAAAATCTTGCTGAAAAGGTGCTTGCAAGTACGTGCCATAAGCTTGACGCAGATTTTCAGCCGTCATCACCTCTTTCGGAGTACCCTCAGCAATCAAGCGTTGATTGAGCAGTAATAAGCGATCGAGTTGTGATAGCGATTGTCCCCACTCATGTGTACTCAGGAGTAGAATTTTGCCTTGCGATCGCAGTTCTGCAAACACTTCGAGCATAATGCCCTCCGTTTTTTTATCTACTCCTGTAAATGGCTCATCAAAGAAGAATAAATCTGCCTGTTGTGCCAATGCACGAGCGAGAAAGACTCGTTGCTGCTGACCACCCGATAGCTCTCCAATCCGGCGAGATTTCAGGTCGAGCATTTCGACTCGCTCCAAAGCAGTTCTGACTAATTCTTTCGCGGGACGACCGGGACTGCGAAACCAGCCTAGAGAGCGAGTTCTTGCCATCAAGACCACATTCCAAACTGTAATCGGATAATCCCAGTCAATCTGCGATCGCTGTGGAATATAAGCAACCTTATCAAGTTGGCGATGTAGAGGACAGGTACAGTACTCGACTTTGCCGCTCTCAGTCGGAATCAAGCCTAACATCGCTTTCAGCATGGTACTTTTCCCGGCTCCATTGGGTCCGATTACGCCGACTAGCTCACCCGCTCGAATCGAGAAGCTAATGGCATCAAGTCCGAGAACTCCTCGATAACTAACGGCTAACTGCTGAACCTTTAACATTCATTTACATTTGCATTGCTTGAGAACGATTATCATTATATGAGTAACGCATCGATTCTAGATCTTAAAAAAGTACCACCTCTAAATAATCGGTTGATTTAGACGATCGCGGCATGAGGAAACCAATGTTCTTGCCACTTGCCATTGAGTTCAAGAATTTTCAGCAGACCGAGTGCATGACTGCCTTGCGGTCTCCAACTTCTACCCTTGCGTTTCTGGCGATAGCCAATCACTTGGTTAACTGCCCATAGGCTGACTCCGACTGATTTAAGGTTGACTTGTCGTGATTTTAACGATTTTTCATGTCATCAACCGATTATTTAGAGGTGGTACTTTTTTGTTTCGCGATCGCGCTTCTCTACATCAGCACAAGCAAATTCCGCAGCCAGCTAAATTAACGCCAAATACTTCGCTGGCACGTGATCCACCAACCAAACGCCATTGTCTGAACAATAGAAGATAAATCCTGCTTGGTGCATCGCTCTACTATCCACGGTAAAAATTGCAGGTCGCCCATGTCGCATTCCCACCTTACGAGCAGTTTCCGTCTCTCTTGATAAATGCACATGGTGGCGTGACATTTTCAACAGTCCAGATTCCAAAATTGCTGGCACAGATAGTTCTCCAGTTCCGTGATACAGCACATCTGGCGGCGTTTGCGGTTCAAGTTGTAGATCGACTTCGACACTATGACCTTGATTCGCCCGAATGCGCGTCTTTGTCCGATCGAATGAGAATCGCTGCTTGTTGCAGGTTGCGACAACTTCCTCCAACTCTGTACGAGTGACGGGAAACTGATAAGTTGCACAAGCGCTTAGTAGTTCATCGACACTCACCCAACCACCAGGAGCGAGAGACAGTCCAAGGCGTTCTGGATTATGGCGCAAATGCTTACTAAGATATCTGCTTATTTTTGTCGATCGGTCTTGCTCCATGTCGCCGTACCTAACTTATATAGAGCACACAGACCAGGATTTGAACCCGGACTAAAGGTTTTGGAGACCCTTGTGCTGCCGTTACACTATCTGTGCATTCAGATGAAAGTTGGTGGAGACGTGGGGAATTGAACCCCAGTCCTGCAACTGTCCGTTTGTTGGTTTCAGAGCAGTCGAACACCAATCGCGTCCCCATAACAGGTTGAGTTGAGCCGCTGTTTGTTGTCTCATCTCATACTACGAAGATAAGCCAGCGTACTACAAGCTGTCAAGAGGATACTACAATTTTGTTTGATTAATGTTCAACCAGTTGGCGGAACCGTCGATCGTTCATAATTTGCTCGAATTCCGGGTCGCTTTTGGCATCTTCCCGATAGCGTGGATTGATCCGAATCGCTTCTTCGAGATTCTCGATCGCGGCTTGTGTATGTCCCTGAACTGCATAACAGATCGCTTTGTTGTAGTACGCGGGTGCATACTTCGGCTGAATGTCGATCGCGAAATCAAAACTTTCTAAGGCATCTCGATCGCGCTCTAGTTGTACCAAGAGATAGCCGCGATAGTTCCAAACCTTGTATGCTTCCGAATCAAGTTTCAGTGCTTCATCGAAGGAAGCAAGCGCTTCTGAATATCGACCCAACATTTGCAGCGCTAATCCGCGATTCAGCCATGCGATCGGGTCATTGGGACGAATCTGAACGGCTTGATTAAAGGATCGGAACGCTTCCTCATGTCGCTGTAGTTTACCCAGTGCAACACCGCGATCGCACCAAGCTTCAGAGTAGTCGGGATCGAGTTGGATTGCCCGATCGTAAGATGCGATCGCTTCTTTGAATTGCTTCAATCGTCCGAGTGCTAATCCGCGTCTCAGCCAGAGTTCAGGATTGTTTGATTGGTGTTCGATTGCTCGATCGTAATGTGCGATCGCGGCTTCAAATTGTCCCGACTTAAACAACGTTTCAGCCTGCTCGAAATCTGAAGATTGCTCTGGTGCTGATGTTTCAACGGGTTCAGGGCGGCGATTTTGAGCTTGTTCCCGTAGTCCTGAAAGTTGGGACACAAACTCAAATTCTAACTGTTGAAGCTTGTTGAAAATCGCTTGCTTTTGTTGTCCTGCGTCAGATTCGAGTAGTCGCAACTTATCGAGGAAGTTCGTTCTGCCTTGAATTGCAGTGGTTTCTAATTCGGAGAACTGCGCGAGTACTTCGGATTGTCTCTGATTGAGATCGTCTTGTAGTTGTTTCTGATGTTGTTCAAGCTGCAATCGTGCTTCCGTTTCTTTCTGCTCTAAATTCGCTTGAACTCGCTGTTGATGTTGTTCAAGTTGCGATAGCGCTGCTGCACTTCGTGTTCGTACTTCGGTTTCTTTTTGCTCTAAATTCACTTGAACTCGCTGTTGATGCTGTTCAAGTTGCAATCCTACTTCCGTTTCTTTCTGATCAAGATCGGCTTCGACTCTTTTTTGATGCTGTTCTAAGTTGGAACGAAATTCGGTTGCGCTTCCTGCAAGCTCGATTTCTAATTGCTCGATTTGTTCACGAATGCGATCGCGTTGTTGTTGACTGTCTGTTTGGAATCCTGCAAGCTGTGTCGCAAATTCAGCTTTGAGATGCCGCAAATCTTCGAGTAATTGATTGCGTCGATCTTCTGTATCGGTCTGAACTTCTGAAACCTGCGTCACATAATCCTGCTCAAACTGCGCCAATCGTTGCAGCATTTGATCGCGTTGCAGTTGAACATCCGATTGCAGTTCGTCGAGATGCGTTGTAAAAGCAGTCTGTGAGCGGGTTAAATGTTCCTGCGTTAGATGTTGTTGCTCGGTTGCAAAGGTTTCGATTCCGTCTAGCTGTGCGATTAACTGATCGCGCACTTCAGTAAAGCGATCGGCAGCAGTCGTCGTTTGTTCTTGTGCATCCGTTTGCAACATCGACAAATGAGCAGCAAAATCCGAAGATAGCTTTTCTAATTCGCGCTTAGAGAGATTTACTTGAGTTTCGAGTCCAGCTAAGAGTTCGGACTGCGATCGCGATAATTGCGAAGTTAGACCTGTTAAGCTTTCTGCATCTTCTGAAATTCTTTGCTGTAGTGCTTGGACTTCTCGTTCAAGCTGATCAATCACTTCTCGTGATTGTTGAATTTTCCGTTCTGCTTCTTGTTGAACATCTTGCAACTGATGTTCGACTTCTGATAGATGCTGAAGTTGCTGTAATCCTCGATCGACGATTTCCCGAATAATAATGCGACGGAATTTCCACAGTGCAACCAGAAGCGCGATCGGGAACACCGTTAAAGTAATCAGCGCAATATTAAGCAACAGACTCGAACGAGATAAAGCGCGATCGATTTCGTCTTCGACCTGCGATCGTAATTGTTGCTGCCGTCTCAGTTCGGTCAATTCCTGCTGTGGAGTCTGTTGCGCCTGAACCACGCTAACCGAGCTAATCGGCGCAGAACAGACGAGAAAGCCGCCTAGCAGAAAAGCAAAAACTGATTGATTTTTTTTCAGCATAACAATTCCCGCTCGATCGAATGGAAGTTTTACTATTGTCCAATTTACCAAGTCAATTGAGAAATCGGCAGAAATTATCTTAACGATCGTGGCGTGATGGATCTACACACAGTCTTGTATCGGTAGGCAAAACGTCATTCCTGATGGCAACGATCGGGGGGCAACGATCGCTGTTTCGATCACGCGATTTTATTCAACTCGTCGGACTGACTCTTTTTACGTTTGGGGCGTTTGTGGTTTTCTAGCTTCTTGTAGCCAATGGATTCTGCCTGGTGACTGTTTTTGCCATACTGTGCCAGCACGGAGCTTTTCATCGCTTGTACGCCTTGATGAAATTTCCATTCGATTTCACGCACTTCGTCCAGGAGAGCGCGGTGCTTTGCTTTTGCCTGGATTTCTAGTTCGTACAAGTAGTGCAGTTTCCGTTCGATCTCGCCAAGCGTGATCAGATCGGCTTCTGGGCGACCAGGAGTATAACCGAGAATTCCCTTTGCACCTCGCAGGGCGTTAATGTCTTGGTCAATGATTCCATTGCGTAACCGTTGGCTAGTATCTGGAAGGGTCATAGGTTTCTAATGTGTTGAATGACATTCTTCCTAACGTTCCCGTTTGGCTGGGATCAATGACAAGTCAACTTCTTGGCGATCGCTGGAATAAAGGTGCAAGGTCTAGGAGATTGATTCCCGTCTTTGGAATAAAGATGCAACTTGTCGGATGCTTTCTCCGGAGTTGGAAATACGAGGAGCGAATCGCTGGAAATTTGCTCCCCGCTCTGGAATAAGGGTACGAGTTTTGGGAATCAAGCAGCGCGATCGCGGATGTAAGATTCGGAAGTGCGATCGCGCTTTTCTCTTAATCGGTCAACTCTTTGAGAAGACCATCTAATCGATCGTTGGCATCTTTTGCGATGCGATAGCAAAGAACACTCGAAGCCGTTCCGCCAGTTGTCGCTAATGCACCTTCAGGCGCTTTACCTGTGAACACCCAAAACCAACCGAGAAAACTCACCCCGATTGCAATCACGGCAGAGCTATGAGCAATATTGGAGGCATTTCTCGCTTGTCGGAGACGTTCTTGAGCGATCTTTTGTTCGATTTCAGGATGATAATGACGTTTGAAAGGGGGTGTAATCTTTTTCATGATTGATTTGGAGAGTGAAATTAGGGCTGGGGGAGCGCTCCCTACTCACTATCAAAATCGAGAATCGCTGAAATTTGGTCAGGGCAAGCGTTTGGCTTTGGTGTACAAGTTGTAAGAGTTGTAAGAGTATGGCAAGACGATCGCTGCAAGCTTCTCCAGACGGGATCGCTCTGATTCGGAAAATTCTGAAGCGCAAAAGAATGTCGCAGACGGTTTTGGCAGCGAAGGTGAATTGTTCTCGTCAAACGATTTGGAGCTTGTTAAACGGCAATGCGATCGACGTTGATTACTTCCTCGACATTTGCAAGGAGTTGGGGCTGAATTGGGAGGAGATCGCTGTCCCAGAGTTACCCGAACGAGAAACGAGTCCTGAAATTGAAGCGTTGGTTCAGCGGGCGCGACAGCAAGGATATGCCGATCTCGATCGGCGCTGTGGCTGGATGCGGGTGTTAGATATGCGGCAACCGATCGGAATTGCGGCAATCTACACCGATGTGAATATTTTGGAGAGAATCACTGGCAAGACTCGGCGTGACTTGGATGAATTGATGCGGGGCTGTACAGCCGAAACGTTCGATCGCTTCTTTTTAGGGCAAGTCCGAGAACAGCGCGTTGATGGGTTACAGGCGGTGCGCGAACAGAAGCAGTTGATGATTTTGGGGCGACCGGGTGCGGGGAAAACCACCTTTCTCAGACGGTTGGCAACAGTGTGCAATCAAGGTGAGTTTTTGCCGGAACGAGTGCCAATTTTTGTCACATTGAAAGAGTTTGCCGAAACAGACGGTCAGCCCAGATTAACGGATTTCATTGCCCGATCTTTTGCGCCTGCGCTTTCTGTCACCGATGTCGATCGATTGCTGCTTCACGGGCGAGGATTAGTCTTACTTGATGGCTTGGATGAAGTGCTAGAAGCGCAGCACGATCGTGTATTGCAAGAGATTCGGGAGTTTGCTCAACGATATGATCAGACTTCGATCATGATTACCTGTCGGATTGCTGCACGAGAGTACGTATTTGAGCAGTTTACAGAGGTTGAAGTCGCTGATTTCACAGATGAGCAGATTCAGGAGTTTGCGGATAAATGGTTCAAAACGAAAGAGCCTGAGCAAGTGGATAAAGAGGGACGGTCAACGATCGGGCTTCTCTTTTGGCAAACCTTGGAGGAACGCGAACCGATCAAAGAGTTAGGGACAAATCCTCTGCTACTGACGTTACTGTGTTTGGAGTTTGAGGAGTCTTCAGAGTTTCCCTCAAGCCGAGCGGAATTGTATGAACGGGCGCTAAACATTCTACTGACGAAGTGGGATGGACAGCGGCGGATTAAGCGGGAAGAGGTTTATAAGCGATTACCCACGCATCGCAAAGTCAGTTTGTTGGGTCAACTCGCAATGCAAACCTTTGAGCGCGGTGAGTATTTTTTCCGAGTGCATACTGCTGAAAAGCTAATTAGCCGATATATTCAGAATTTGCCAGATGCGAAAACTGATCCAGAGGCGTTGTTGGTTGATAGTCGTGCGGTTCTAAAGTCGATCGAGGCTCAACATGGATTATTGACAGAACGCGCTACCGATATTTATTCGTTTTCGCATCTAACATTCCATGAGCATTTCACAGCAAAGAATATTTTGGATATTACCGATCCAACGGCTCAGGAAACTGCATTGAAGCGGTTAGTGACTCATGTTGCAGAAAAGCGATGGCGGGAAGTGTTTCTGATAGTCGTGGAACGGATGGACAGTGCGGATTATCTGTTAACGCTGATGAAAGAGGAGATCGATCGTATTCTTGCCCAGGATGAGAAATTGCAACAATTCCTGAGTTGGGTTGAACAAAAATCCAGTTCAGTAGATGCCCCTTACAAATCCGCTGCCATCCGAGCCTTGTACTTTGCTCCCAATCGTCCTCTCCACTCTGCCCTTGATCGCAACCTTGTACGCGACATCGACCTGAACTCGGATGGTACTCTCGACCGCGCTTTCGATGATGCTCTCAATAATGCTCTCGCTCCTGATCGCCTTAACTTCATTCTTGACCTCCTCAGCAACCGTGTACCTTCCTATAACCTTGATTGCAATCTCGACCTCGATCGCTTCCTTAGCCGAGTTCTCGACATCGATCACTCCCTTGATCACCATCTCGATCTCGATCGTTTCACTGATCTCACCCGTGATTCCGCCCGCGATTTTGCCCGCACCTTTGCCCTTGCGTGCATCCTCGTTCTCGTCCGCGCTCTCGCTTCTGATGCCGAGTTGCAGCAAGAATTACAGCGACTCCAAAATGAACATCCCTTAACTAACGATTGGAAAGATTACAAACAATGGTGGAAACACAATGGACGCGCTTGGATTCAACAGCTTAGACAAGTCATGATTCAGCATCGTAATATTGGACACGATTGGCGGTTCACCAATGCTCAACAAGCGCTCCTTCAGCAGTACTACAATGCAAACAAGCTTCTCGTAGACTGCCTCAACAGCGAGTGTTACGTCAGCCGCGAAGTCCGCGAAGAGATTGAAGCCACCCTACTTCTGCCATTGCAAAGCAGTTCCCCCACAGAGTAGACGCATTCCTTCATCCGTAAAGGCAGGTTGCGTATCATAATGAATAACCCGTTTTAGAAATCAACGATGTTAGAAACAGAGATCTTAGAAAACCTAAAACAACTGCCCGATCCTCTCCAGCAAGAAGTTTTGCACTATATCGAATTTCTCAAAGCGCGATACACGGCACCCGCGCCTCAGCCAACTCAACCGAAGAAACGTCAAGCAGGACGATTAAAAGGCAAAATTGTTTTAGCGGAAGATTTTGATGCTCCGCTTGAAGATCTCAAAGAGTATATGTAAGGTCAAACCCCAAATGCTTCTGGATACGCACACATTTCTTTGGTTTCTCAATGAAGATGCAAATTTGCCCCCAGTTCTGAAACAACAAATCGAGAATGCTGATGCAGTTTTTGTCAGCATCGTCTCTATCTGGGAAATTGCCATCAAACTCAATGTCGGTAAACTAACGTTGCTCACGCCTTTCGAGACGTTGGATGCGGACATTGCTGCATCCAAAATCGAAATTCTTCCGCTTACCTTCGAGAGCGCAGTAGCGTATCGTTCCTTACCCCTACACCACCGTGACCCGTTCGATCGAATGCTCGTTGCCCAAGCCCTAACGCATTCTCTAGTCTTGGTCAGTCGAGATGCCATCTTAGATGCTTACAAGGTTCAACGATTATGGGAATAAATTGAGAAATCGATCGCCTTAGCAAAGCGCGATCTCGCTCATCAAACGCTTTCCGGTTTACTATCTCGCTGCATCAGTTCTCCAACTGCCGATCGAGGTGTAATCTCTCCGCGCAACAATCGATCGACTTGCACCGAAATTGGCATCGAAATTCCTTGTGCCTGCGCTAATTTCACCAAAACCTGAGTTGTATTAATTCCCTCAGCGGTTCCTTCCAAATTCGCCAACACTTCAGAGAGCGTTTTTCCTTGCGCCAGTCCATATCCTACTTGATAATTTCGACTCAGCGAACTACTACAAGTCGCGAGCAAATCTCCTAAACCGGACAATCCATAAAACGTCTCAGGCTTCGCGCCCCAATGCGTCCCCAACCGAATCATTTCCGCCAGTCCACGAGTGACTAAAGCGGATTTCGCATTTGTTCCAAGCTGCAATCCGTCGCAAGCTCCAACCGCGATCGCAATTACATTCTTCAACGTTCCACCCAGTTCAACGCCAAGTGGATCAGCATTCGTATACACCCGAAATCGAGCCGAGGAAAAAGCTTGCTGAATGCGATCGGCAATGGTTTGATCCGAATGCGCCACCACACTCGCAGCGGGTAAACCTTGCTGAATTTCTTTTGAGAGATTGGGACCGGATAAAACCGCGATCGAGCTTTCTGGAAATGCCGCTTGCCAAACTTGCGAAGGCAATAAGGGTAAAGCGGTTTCGTTTCCCGATTCTGGATCTAATCCTTTCGTAGCAGTGACGATTGTAGGAATCGCGATCGACATTTGTTCAATGACCGATCGCACTCCTTTCATCGAAACCGCTGAGATCAGAAGTTCAGATTCGGAAATCGTTTCGTTTAGCGATCGTTCACTCCGACGTGACCAGACTGCAATCTCATGCCCATTCTCCCGCGCCAATCCTGCCAGCGTCGATCCCCAAGCTCCCGCCCCAATCACTGCAATTCTCATCTCGGATACAGTTGCATCAAAGCTTGAACTTGTTCAGCATGATACGAACTGCGAGTCAACGGAGTCGAAACCACTTGTAAAAAGCCGATCGATTCGCCAAATTCCCGCCAAGCATCGAACTGTTCAGGCGTGACAAAATCCTGTACGCCCAAATGTTTCTGAGTCGGTTGGAGATATTGCCCGATCGTCAAAATGTCGCAGTCTGCCGCTCTCAAATCCTGCATCGTTTGGCGCACTTCCGCATCCGTTTCACCGAGTCCAACCATGATTCCAGACTTGGTATAAACCTTTGGATTGATTTGCCGAACTTGCTTGAGCAATTCTAGAGATCGAGCATAATCACCTTGAGGACGAACCCGCCGATACAACCGAGGAATCGTTTCAGTATTGTGATTCAGCACTTCCGGTGATGCACTTAAAATGATTTTCAGCGCGTCCCAATTGCCGCATAAATCGGGGATCAGAACTTCGATCGTAGTCTTAGGCGAAACCGCTCGAATCTCTTCAATACAGCGAACAAACTGCGATGCGCCTCCATCCGGCAAATCATCCCGATTCACCGAAGTTACCACCACATGATTTAATCCCATTCGTCTGACCGCTTCTGCCAATCGTGTCGGTTCAGTCGGGTCAAGCGGTTGTGGTTTCTTCTCGAAATCGATATCGCAATAAGGACACGCACGAGTACAAGCCGGACCCATAATCAGAAAAGTTGCCGTTCCGTTACTGAAGCACTCCCCAATATTGGGACAGGAAGCTTCTTCGCACACGGTATTGAGTGCGAGATCTCGTAAGACTTCTTTGACGTTGCCGACTCGCTCCCACTGAGGAGCTTTGACTCGTAGCCAGTCCGGTTTAACAACCACGGTTTTACCTATTGTGCGATCGCGTTTTGCATTGTTTATCTTAACAAGTTCGGGATTTTCAGCAAATTACTCGACGCAAGCGCAAACTTGATCTAATATGAAATACGCATTGCAAAAATGCTTTTCGGGATGTAGCGCAGCTTGGTAGCGCACCTCGTTCGGGACGAGGGGGTCGTAGGTTCAAATCCTATCATCCCGATTTTAATTCGATGGCATTCGATCGCTGCAATCGGATAATCAAGATTTCAACAGTTTAGGTTCAACGCTGCATTCGTTTAAGATTCAGGCGGCAATCGTCGTTCGAGCAGTTCTAGTGTGCGACGATTTTCGGTTTGCAGTCCACGAATTTCTGATTGCATTTCATCAATCCGATCGAGGACTTGATCGAGTCGTTCAAAGGTTTGTGTTTGAGCGATCGCTAAATTTTGTGTGACTTCTGTTAGGTTGAACAGCGCATCACTGACTTGAGCAAATCGATTGAATGTACGTTCTTCTAAATCGGCGGTACGATTCTCTAAGGTCTGTAATCGAACTTCAAAGTCCCGCTGACTACGACATACATAATCGATTAGTTGATTAATCGCTTGCGACAAACTTGAAACTGTTTCTGGTTCTTCTGCGGGAAATTGCTCTGACATTACGGTGACGAAGTTCGATATTTCCAGAAATTGTAATCTCTGTGGCAAACCTTCTAGAGATTTTGCCCTCGATTCGGTTTGCCGAAGATTTGCATCATCGGTCAATCAGCAAAACTCAACGCACGATCGAACTTTCCAAAGCAATGTCTCGAATCTGTCGAACTCGTTCTTGATATTCCGCTTCGGTGAATACCGGAATCGCGTTCTCGATCGACACTTCATCGATTTCAATCCACGATCGACATCCGCCATAAGCCTCTCGATACTGAATCGTTTGAGTTTCAGGTAAACGAAACACTTTTAATAACAGTAAATATAACGGCGATCGAGGTTTCCATTTCAGCCGCTCTTCGACAAAGCGATCGTTCCAAATGTGGAAAGGAATCAGCGATCGCACCACATCGGGTTCGCTGACTTGAAGGACATCGGTAATCTCAGCGTAAGAAGAAATGTCGATCGTTTCAGGATGCCAGCCCGATTCAACTCGCTCCACTAAATTCGGTTGCTTGAGCAGGTTTGGATCTTGATGCTCGAACGTGGGATAGAGCAACACTTGGCGAAACGGAACTTCAAAGCGTCCCTTTTCTTCTCGAATGCCACCTTTGCGAAGGAGCAAAATCGTTTCCCCTTGCTCCAAAGCTTGAACTGCGATCGACCATTCTTTTAAAGCTTGTTTCATCTTGGTAAATCTAGGGTTGAGAAGAACTCAATACACACCACCAAAAACGGAAACATAATTCCTGCGAGTCCAATCCAGCCGCCAAACTGACCAATAAACGAAGCCATCTTTCTCTGTCCTCGTTCACCTGCGGTCGCCACAAAGCGAGAACTCATACTCAACAAAGCAGCGCCACCCAATCCAAACGGCACACTCAGCAGAAACCATGTTCTCAGTCTAGCGCCTGGATTAATTAACCCGATCGTTGGGAACAGCACAAAGCTCACCGCTTCCACTACAAGCCACAAACCCAGTGCTGTGAGCAAATCTTTCTTTTGCAATTCGTCGAAGGAGAAGTTATTCATCGCCAAAATTTAAGGGTTTCTCAATCTCCAGATAGGAAAAGATCTCGATCGTGTTGCCTAGAATGAAGACAAGTTAGAACTTTCGGAGCGATCGCAAAATGAACACCCACGATTTATTCCTGCTGATTTTGATGCTAATCCCTGGGATCTTGCTGTCTGTGGCAATTATGGCAACGTTTGCAGCGGGTGGCTAACTTATTTCAGCCCGATTTCGATAAGTCGCTGATGTAAGTATTCTCCTGCGGTGATTTTGGGAAATCGAGTTACGCCGCCCGTTTTGTCAATGCAACTTTGGAGCGGCGTTAAATCGGTTTTACCAACGGGATGAACAAAGAATGGCATCGAGAATCGACGTGATCGATCGCCTGGATTGACGACTCGATGCGTGGTACTTTTCAGCAATCCATTGGTCAATTGCTGCAACATATCGCCACTATCAACAATAATTTGACCTTCGATATTCGGAATTGCTCTCCAGGTTCCATCGCGCTGCAAGAGTTCTAATCCGCTCTCAGTCGCTTCACAGAGTAGCGTGATCAGATTAATGTCTTCGTGTGGAGCCGATCGTAAACTGGCAGGATTCACATCTTCGGGAATCGGCGGATAGTGAATGATTCGCAAGATCGTATCGGCATCGATCGTGGTTTCGCTCAAGAACGATCGATCTTCTCCGAGATACAATGCACACGCTTCGAGCAGTCTCACGGCACAGTGTTCGAGTTGAGCGTATAGCTGATTCATCGTTGATCGAAACTCAGGAACCTCGATCGCATCAAGATTGGCTAAATGATTCTCCCGTCCGACGTGCCAAAATTCTTTTAAGTCGGGAACTGGATGATCTTTTGCGTGTTCTTTCCCGAATCGGGTGAATCCTCTCTGTCCATTCAGTTTCGGATCTTCGTAGCGCAACTTCGTTTCGTCGGGTAGCTTGAAAAATTCTTCTGCCAATTGATAAGCGCGTTGGATTAGGGCGCGATCGACTCCATGATTCACCAGCGCAAAGAAGCCGATTTCTTCTAGGGCTTTTCCGATCGTCAAAACGAAATCTTGCTGTTGAACTGGATCGTCTGAGAGAAAAGATTGGAGATCTGCGATCGGAATAGTTTGCTGCATAAGAGTAAATTTAATCAATCAAACTTTAATTGCGATGTCCGAAATCAACTTTGCGACAAAGAAAATCAATTTCAGGACTTCCATTATCTGATTCTGCACTTGCAAAATTAGATAATGGAGTTGCATTCTTAAGTTTTGCTTATGTCGAATCTGAATTGACATAAGCATTATCTGATTTCGCACATGCATTATCTGATTTGGCGATCGCGTTATTTGATTTCGTATGTCGATCTCCCATTGCTTAACCTGTCAGAGTAACTTTCGACCGATTTGCTGCTAGGGTTTTGAGCCAGAGTCTTGATCAATTCAGGAAATTAAGTGTGTATGTTAGCGTTGATAAACCTGATTCAAGTAGAAGATTTGCGATGCCAAACTATCCCGGAATTTCGAGTGAAGCCTTTCGCCATCCGCTCGATCGACAAGCTGAAGAAGCCTTAAGAAGTGTCCCCGGATTTGATCTGGTTGCCCGTAAATTCGTGGAATTTGTCTACGAACGTCCCCGCTACATTTATCTCATGGGCAATACGATTCAAGTTGGCGTTCGACAGTTCTCAAGTGTCTATCAAATCTTTCGCGAATGTTTGCAGTCTTTAGATGTTTCTCCAGAACCTGCATTATTTGTCTCTCAAGCACCCTCTGTGAATGCGTATGCGCTTGGACAAGAGAAACCTTGTGTGGTGCTGAACAGTGCATTACTGGATTTGCTGTCTGAATCAGAACTACGATCGGTAATTGCTCACGAACTCGGACATCTTAAGTGTGGGCATACGACGCTGACTCAAATGGCAATGTGGGCGAACTTTGCGATCGCAGGTTTAGCGGATCTAACATTCGGTCTGAGTAGCTTTATCAGCACTGGATTGATGTTGGCATTCTATGAATGGTTGAGAAAAGCAGAACTCTCTGCCGATCGCGCTTCATTGCTCGTGATGGATGAACTCAACCCAACCTTACAGGGAATGATGCGACTAGCAGGAGGTTCGCTCAAATATGCTCATGAAATGAGTTTAGACGAACTGATCAAACAAAGCGATCGCTATCAAGAACTCGATAATGATCAACTGAATCAGCTTTATAAATTCTCCCTGTACAACGATGTTTCTAATGGTGTGTTTCTTTCGCATCCATTTACGATCGAGCGAATTCGATTCTTGCAAGAATGGTCGGCTTCCTCAGAGTTCCAAAACATTCGTCAGGGAAACTATGTGAGAGTCGGAGCCGAAGGATCGATCAAGGTAGATCCGCAGAACGGAGAAGCGGATCAATTGAAGCGACAGATCGAAGAATTGCAGCGAGAGATTGAGAGAATGAAGCGATCTCAATAATTCGTCTAAGAAGCTACATCCGCTTAAGGGAATGTCTGATACGATACATCATTGATTGAATTCTCTATGGTGTGAGAAAAATGTTAAATCCTTCTCGTTACTGGAAGCTGTGGTTAGCGGCTCCAGCGACTTTGGTCTGGATGCAGTCTGCTCAAGCGTCGGAAAAACTGCAAACTTCAGAAGTTCAGACAACCTCGATCGCATCTCAGGTCAAAGACTTCGCCTCGGAAACGCTGCAAGTCTCAGCACCTTCGCTCAAAGTCAAATCGGATGTCAAAGAGGCATCTCCGAATTTTGATCAAGTTAACAGTGTCGCGACTCTGGAATCGACTGAGGCTGCCCCCGGAATGGAGCAAGTCACCTCCGTTTCGCAATTTAGCGATGTCCGCCCAACTGATTGGGCATTTCAAGCGCTGCAATCCTTGGTCGAGCGCTATGGCTGTATTGCAGGATATCCCGATCGAACTTATCGGGGAAATCGAGCCTTAACGCGGTTTGAATTTGCAGCGGGATTGAACGCTTGTCTCGATCGCATTAATGAACTAATCGCAGCCGCAACCGCAGACTTAGTTAAAAAAGAAGATCTCGCCACGCTGCAAAAACTTCAAGAACAATTCGCCGCAGAACTCGCAACGATTCGCGGTCGCGTTGATGCTCTAGAAGCTCGCACCACGACTTTAGAGCGACAACAATTCTCAACCACAACGAAGCTATTCGGGAACGCTTACTTCAATATCACGAATGCCAGTGCAGGTCGCGATGTCTTGTTTGAGGGTGTTCCAGGTTCGCCAGCAGATGCGAGATTTGCAGGAGTCAGAACCGCAGCGGGAACTCCGATCGCTTCAGTCGCACCTGATCCTGAAACGACACTCAGTTTCCTAACCTGGCTCACACTCAGTACTTCGTTCACGGGCAGAGATAACCTGGTGACTCAATTGGCGGCTGGAAATGGCATCTCGCCTTATAACCAGTACGCCTCAGCCGGATTCTTCAATGCCAGCGGTGCACCGTTTACCGACCAGACAGCCGGAACCGTGAACGGAGCGAGTGATATTGTCATTCGTGATTTGTTTTATAGCTTCCCGCTCGGTGAAGCAGTCAAGGTCACAGTTGGTCCTCGAATTAACTGGTATCGACACTTTGATGGCAATCGCTTTCTGAACATCTTTGCATCAGGAGCCAGCTTCGACACTTCAAATAGTACTCAATCGAATTCGATCGATCGAGGTTCAGGAGCCGTGGTCGAAGTTCAACTGAGCCGCCAGTTCCGTTTAGCATTGGGCTATCTGGGCGAGAACACCGAGTTTCTCCCGTCTCAGTTCGGCTTCAACACCTCTAGCAATCCAAGATTCGGATTATTTGGTGGAACCAACACTGCTTCAGCCGAATTGACTTTCTCACCGAGCGACAATTTCAATCTGCGTTTGCAGTACAACTACTCGCGGATTCAAGCTTACGGCGGACAAGTTGGCGGTGCGATCGGGGAACCCATCCCCTACGGTTACTTAGATGCAGGAGTCCCTGGAGCTTCGGTCTTTGATCCGATCACTGGAACGGTGAGCGATGGTGGACTGCGATATGCTTACGCCAATATGTTTGGTGTGAACTTCGACTGGTTGATCACGCCTGGAATTGGATTGTTTGGACGGTATAGCTTTGCAAACACTCGATTGAATCCAGTGAATGGTCGAGTCGATACGCAATCCTTCCAAATCGGAGCGGCTTTCCCTGATTTGGGTAAAAAAGGCGCACAAGCTACGATCGCATTCGTGATGCCGATGGATATTACTCGCGGTCGTCGCTTCTTTGCAGCGGGTGGCGGAGATGGCGGAACCCAGTATGAACTGGAAGCTTCGTACTTTTTCCCAATCTCGGACAAGATTGCGATCGTGCCAACGTTCTATGCAATCTTCAATCCGAATAACTTTGATGCAAATCCAACCGTGTATGTTGGCAACATTCGCACCCAGTTTAGTTTCTAAGCGTTGATTGCTAAATTGAAATCTCCGATCGCGAATCACCACGATCGGAGATTTTTCTTTTAGGCTTGCGGAACCCAAACCGAGACAGAACCACCATTACAGCGGAATTCACCCCAGCCGTGTTCATTGGTCGTAACGGGTTCTTTTACGTGCTCAGTCATATCGATGTAAGTGCGATCGCAGTGTCCCACTTCCATCCATTTACTTCCCCCGTCTCCGTTACTCAGCACGACTGCCATTCCACCCGGATGCTCTTCATTCCCTAAGCGCGTCCAGCCCACTAAATTCGGATGATCAAAATAGTTGTATTGATCCCCGTAAGCATATTCCCGTCGCGCATACAAGAACTTATCGATCAGCCAGCGATGACTATCGATCCAGACTTCATGTTCATTCCCATCGCCACCATAGTCACGGTAGCAAGCACCATAATAGGCAGGATAAAAAATGCAAGGATAACCTTCACACCGCAGCAGAATCAACGCATAAGCTAACGGTTTGAACCAGGATTCAACCGGAGATTCTAACGACTGCAACGGCTGAGAATCATGGTTATCGACCATTGTGACCGCGAGACACGGTTGCTGTTGCACAACCGTATTATCAAAAATCTGGCGCATATCATAGCTATTGCCCGATCGACTCGCGGCATGGAAATTGTAGTGCAACGGTGCATCAAACACCGCGACCTTTCCTTGCGTTGCTTCAATGAAATAGTGCAGTGCTTCCACTTCATACGACCAGTACTCTGCAACCGCAAACAGATCCCGCTGACCATAGTTCTGCATGTGTTCCAGCCACTCTCGGAAGAATGGAGCCGTCACGTGTTTCGCTGCATCAAACCGGAAACCATCCACTCCGGTTGTGTCGTAGTACCATTCCCCCCAGCGCTTCAGTTCCTCGCGGACTTCCGGATTGCTCATATCCAAATCACAGCCCATGAGAAAGTCGAAGTTGCCTTTCTCTAGATCTACGTTCTGATCAAATTCCTTACCTTTGAGCAGATAGACGGCTTGCTGTTGCTTCTCGTACTCGTTGTAGTCGATCGCATCAAAGTGCCACCAATGCCATTCCATCTTAGAATACTTGCCGCCCCGTCCGGGAAAGGTGAAATGCGTCCAAGCTTTCACAGGCTTGTATTCTCCGATCACTTCTCCTCGATTGTCCTGACTGAATGGAGTTGCTTCAACCACTTCTTCATGGTCTGCACCCATGCGGTGATTAAATACCACATCCGCATAGACCATCATTCCTGCTGCCTGAGCCGCTTTAACCGCTTTGATATATTCGTCTTTTGTGCCGTACTTGGTACGAACTGTTCCTTTCTGATCAAATTCCCCCAAGTCGTACATATCATAAACGCCGTATCCCACTTCATATCCACCACCAACCCCTTTATAAGCAGGGGGCAACCAAAGCGCTGTGATACCAGCTTGTGCGAGTTCTTCAGACTTTTCTGCAAGCTCATTCCAGAATGTTCCATCGCTCGGCAAGTACCAATGAAAGTACTGCATCATCACGCCATTCGGTTCAGACATATTCCGACTTTCCTTATCAACTTGAAGTAGTGTTTTGAATGCCAATTGTGCGATCGAACATCAGCCTGTCACTATCGGGCTTTCCTTTTCGATAGCTCAGATTCTAGGCAATGTCGATCGCGATTTCTATCCATCGCAAGAGAAATCTTGAACGCGATTCCTCTAGGCCTGAGTACAGATTTCAGCAACACATCTAGCTCAAGTTGAACTCGGAACTACTCCTCAGACAGATCCGTACCATTGCGATTCGCCACAATTCCTAGCACTGGAACTCGTGCGGTTTGTAGCGTATCTAACATTTGTCTGAGATCTCCTTGGTCTGTCCTACCCACACCCGTCACCACTAACATTCCATTGGTTTGAGGAGCCAGTAGACTACTATCGGCATAGCTCAAGGCAGGGGGCGCATCAAAAATCACCAGATCATACATGGCTTTGAAATAGTCATTCAAACGCTGCATCTTTTGAGACGACAACAATCGAGTCGGATCAAGTGGCATCTTTCCACCTGTAAGAATCGAGAAATTCGTGCGTCCCAGCGAAGGTTCGTCGCCCCCTCCAGCCGTGACCATTGCTTCCAGTCGTTGAATCACTTCTTGAGGATTCAAATTCTGTGCGACCAGTTCAGTTAGTCCTCGATCGTTTGGCACTTCTAATCGCTCTGCTAACTGTGGATTTCGCAAGTCAGCATCGACCAATAAAACTCGCTGACCCATCGCAGCAGCGGCTTGTGCTAAATTCACCGCAACCGTTGTTTTGCCATCTCCAGCGGTGGGAGAACTAACGACGATCGAGCGCAATGGATGTTCGGTGTTCAACAGCGAAAGATTGGTATAAAGCGATCGAAACGCTTCTGTAAATGCGCCATCTTGAGCAAAATCGGTCGAGGTGCGATCTTGCAGATTTTGCAGAACGGCTGGCATTGTTCTCTGACGGGGCGCAGCAGCTTCCGCCGGAATCATGCCCAACACAGGAAGCTTGGAGATCTTTTTGATATCCGAGATGCGGCGAATTCGTCGATCGAAGCGATCGGCTAAGATCGCCAGTCCAGTTCCGAGTAATAATCCTGCGATCGCGCCGAGAATAATATTGCGCTGCGGTGAATTGGTCGGCTCACCCGGACGGCTCGGCGGCGTGATTAACTGCCACGGAATATCGTTCTGCGCGGCTTGAATCTGAAGATTTTCGCGTGTACTCAGTAGCCGCGTCAAACTATCAGTGGCAACCGTGCGCTCCCGCTCCAAATCCGTGTAGATTCGTGCCAGTACAGGAACCCGCTGAACTTCCCCATTCCAATACGCATCCGCTCGATTCAGGACTTGACGGCGCGTTGCCAGCAGCGACATATCCGTTCCTAATTTTGCCAACTGATTCCCCAATACCCGCTGCGCTTCTTGCCGCAACACCGGAATGAGACTATCTCGCTGTTGGCGCATTGCCCGCATTTCAGCCGTGTCTGACTGGAATCGAGTCGATTCTGTGGCAAGTTTCGCTTCAAGCTCCCGAACCTTATTCAACACACCTTGATAAGATCCATCTGCCGCCAGTGCTGCCCGAACTCCATCACTATCCTGCAAACTGCCGATCTGCCTTTGAGTATTGGCAATCTCTTTGTCGTTTTGAAATTTCTCATTGTTGATTGATTGGACTTGATTTGTCACCTGTCCGGCTAAGGATTCAGGGGCAATAAAATTATTTTGCTGTCGAAAGGCTTGGAGCTGCCGCTGTAGTGTATCGACTCGTCCTCGCGTCTCTTTAATCTGTCGATCGACAAACGTAATGCCAAAACTGAGATTCGTCTCGCGTTCTTTCTGGCTATATTTCAAAAAGCCTTCCGCAAACTTATCCAGAACGAATTTAACGCGATCGGGATCAGAGTCTTGATAAGACACCGCAATCATCTTCGTGTCTTCAGGGCGGCTGATATCTAGCTTCGAGCCGAGATCCTCATTCACAATATCCGGATAGCGTTGCTTAATCTGCTCAACGATCGGCTGAAGTAATTTCGCACTCCGCAAGACTGCAATCTGAGTTTCATAACTCATGCCGTCTTCGGTCGGCTTCATCGTGGGATTAAGCGGCTCTCGATCCTGCTGCGTCTGAATGCTGACGGGTTCAACCAGCAGCAAAAACGAACTTTCGTAAATGGGGGGCTGATTCCAGGTGATTGCCCAGGTTGCAGCCGTGGATGCAGCGGTCACTCCAGCGATCAGTGCCACTCTTCGCCGCAGAGCTTGTACCAGCTTGCCAGAGTCTTCCTCACTGTCACCCGTATCAAGTGTCAACACATATTCTGGAGGATGCGGAACTTTGCCATTTTTACTGGCAGGGGAAAGGGTTGAATTGATCTGGTTTTCCATGAAATCACCTAAACAAAGGTCGAGAGCAAGAAGCGCCGAAAGCCGAAACAGCGGTTCACAGGTGACAGAACAGGGACCGTTAGAATCCAAAGATGCTACGGAACGGCAAGATTTGGAACACAGGACCTAACACACTACCAAGCGCATCCCCGGTTTTCGCCAATCCATTGCGCTCGACAACGAGAACATCGCCGTTTCGCAGCAGTGGGTTTCCTTTTTCATCCACTCCACGCGACAAGTCGATGGAAACATCGCGCCGCGACACGGTTCCGTTGGGGTTGAGTCGCACCAGTTCTACCCGCCGACGATTGGCTTGACGAGTAAATCCGCCTGCTTGTAACAGGGCTTGATTCAGCGGTGTATTCATCGCCACATCGATCGATCCGGGTCGGGTCACTTCGCCAACGACTGTCACCTTGACCGATGAAGGAGCAAAGCTGGCATCTCCGAGTTGTCTTGCTTCTTCAGGATTGAGCGCAAGCGCGGTCGGAATCTCGATCGTGTCGCCTTGCTGCAAGACGAGATCTTGATTGAGGTCGCCCGATCTCAGAAGTTGCCACAAATCGACGCTAATCGTTTGCGGGGTTCCGTTGCGGGTGCTACGACGGACTTTCACTTCTTTGAGGTTAGCAAGCTGTTTGATCCCGCCTGCTTCTCGAATCGCACTGGATAGCGTTGGAACGGGATCTTTAATTGTGTAGGGTCCGGGACGTGCCACTTCACCGACGATCGCGACATTCACAGGTTGAGCCGCGACACTAAAGTTGGCATCTTTTCGTTGTGTCACTTCTGCCAAGTTGACCGAAGTTGCTGCTGGAACGAGGATTGAATCTCCATCTCGCAGCGTCAGATCTTGACGGATATTTCCGGTCGTGAACAGTTCCCACATATTCAGCCGAATTTCTCGATCCGCGCCCGATCGCTGCGGACGACGCACAATCACCTGACGCGCATCCGCAGCCAAGTTCATCCCGCCTGCTTCCCGAATCAGTCGAGTAATCGTCGGGAATTTGCCTCCCTCCCCAAACGTCAGAGTATAGGTTCCAGGCTTACCAACTTCTCCCGCGATCGCGACATTCAACGGACGAGCGCTCACCAAGCTGACATCAATCACGGGATCTCTCAGCAAACGTCTGTATTTTGCTGAGATCGCGTCTTGAGCTTGTTGCGTAGTCATTCCTGCGACGAGCAGACTGCCGACCCGCTGTAAGTTCACTGTACCGTTGACGAGGACTTGATACTCTTTGCTGTACTCTGACACGTTGAGAATATCAACCCGAATTTTGTCGCCCGCACCCAAGGTATAAGAGTCACTATCGGCTGCATCCGCTTCTGCGCCGGAGAATGTAAACGTTTCTGGAATGGGTGCTGTTGTAGGCGGCAAGGGGCGACTCGGTGCAGCAGGATTGACTGCTGGTGCTGGATTGCTGGGCGCAACAGTAGGTAACGCCGCAGAGGCTACTTGGGTCGAAGTTTGAGTCGAATTTAGCGCATTGGTTCTAAGTAATTGCCGATGAATATAGGTCGCGGCATCGGCGCGGGTGACGATATCTTTTGGGCGTTGCAGGGTTGCAAGTGTACTCGATCGACTGGCTACTTTTTTCACCACTCCTTTAAATTGAGGATCGGTCAGCGGTGCATCCGGTCGAAAGGTTCCATCGCTAAATCCAGTCATAATGCCCTGCTGCATCAAAGCTTGAATGCTGGCTTGAGCACGATGACCTTGGATATCTTTAACAGCGGCAGGATCGGTCGTGGTGGGTTTCGGTGCAGTCGCCGCTTGGGGCGTTGGAGCGACTGCAACTTTAGGCGGTGGCGGTGGAAGTTTCAGCGTTTCTTGGATGATGCTATCGATCGGCAATTGATTCACATCCACCACAGGCAAACTGGGAGGCGCGACCGCTACTTTGGGTGGAGGGGGTGGAGTCACCAATTGACTGATGACTGGAGGTTGTGACACTCCAGAGGGATTCGGAACTGTAGGGAGGGAGGCAGCCGAAAACAGACTTTCAGGTTGAGACATCGCGATCGAGTTTGGAAGCGGTGCGGCTGTCGGCAGGGCGCGATTCGCTTTGGGAGTATTGGACGGGGGAGGAGTAGCGCTGGGCGTTTTTGCGTCCGATCGGGCTAACTCTTGAGCCACGACTGCCGCAAAAGCACCCAAAGCGAGAAGGGAAACACGGCTTGGTGATAACTTCAACTTCATAAGCTCACAAGGGGATTGAACTCTGCTACATAAATGGGTCAAGGAGAAGCGCAGGGATTCTCTGGACTGTTTAGCTGCCTACGACTACTGATACGGTAATCCTCCGGAGGAATCAGGACAAAATCTGGTTGGTTCCAGAAACAACATCAAATTTTTGGATTTAGTTCGGTAAGAGTACGGCAATTGAAGAATTTTGCTGCTCAGTAGAAATCCTTCCGTGTCTTAGAATATCCCTGTTGATGTTGAATTCATTGAGATGAAACGTCCTGATTTTGCAAATAAATCGATAAAAACACGGATAGAATTACGGAATATCCGTACTGAGATCGCGCGATTCTCCAATTCTTCCCCGTAAAATCACGCCCATATTTTCACTTTGTTTCCAGGCTTTCACTTTTTTCATCCGTCTGCTGGAATTCACGCTCTAATGAAGAAACGATGAAGCATTCGACCTTCGTTTTAAGTCGAATGACTTGTAGGGTTATGAAGTTGTTGTAAAGCTGTGCCATCATCAGGAGTTCGATCGTGAGAGGATTGTGGGTCGCAAGTTTGGCTCTATTTGCGTCTGGCAGTTTGGGACTGTGGTTTGTCTATTCGCTGATTCCGTCCGCGTCTGTTTCTTCAAAATCGACTCCGACTCCCGTTGCGTCTCCCGCCTCGGATTTACCGAAGTATCAGAAATATTCATTGCCAAATAGCGATATTCACACGGTGACGATTTCGCCCAAAAGTCGATTTACAGTGTCGATCGCGCTTTCCCCGACCTTGGAAACGATCGATCAATTTGCGAAATCTCAAAAGGCAATTGCAGTTTTGAACGGCGGATTTTTTGATCCAAAAAACGAGAAAACGACCTCGTATGTGACTCAAAAAGGCAAAGTCGTAAGCGATCCGAGCAAGAACGATCGCTTAATGACCAATCCGGATCTCGCTCCTTATTTGCCGCAGATTTTAGAGCGATCAGAATTTCGCAGTTACCAATGCGCGGCTAAAGTGCAATATGCGATCGCAACTCGATCCGCCCCAGTTCCATCCGGTTGTAAATTAATCGATGCGGTCGGGGGTGGACCTCAACTCTTGCCACAGTTCACCGCCACTGAGGAAGGCTTTGTCGATCCGAATGTGGGACGCGACTCGATCGGTGTGACTCAGCGCAATTCAAGAAGTGCGATCGGCATCAAACCTGATGGTTCAGTCGTGTTAGTGATGGCAGCCCAAAAATCGGATGCCCCAACAAATTCTGGAATGTCAGTGCAAGCAATGGTGAGCTTCATGCAGCGACTCGGTGTGAATCAAGCTCTAAATCTGGATGGGGGTTCTTCTTCGGCGTTGATTTTCCAGGATCAAACGTTCTATGGCAAAGTGGATAAAGCGGGTCAACCCGTTCCCAGAGCCATTAAATCCGCCATTGTGGTACATGAATAAGCTGGATTATGCCATTGCGATCGAATCTCTAAAAACTGCTGATCCGAAACTCGGTGCAATCATTGATCAAGTGGGTGATTGTACACTCGATCAATCTCAACATCCGGGTACTTTGCTGGATTCATTAGCTCGATCGATTATCTATCAACAGCTTTCTACTAAATCTGCAACAGCTATCTATCACCGTTTTCTTAAACTATATGAGAATGGGATAACCGCAGAAGCAATTCTAGAGACACCCGATGAAATGCTACGTGAAGCAGGTCTTTCACGTCAGAAGATCATTTATATGAAAGACTTAGCGCAAAACGTACTAATAGGTTTACCAACACTAGAAGAATTAAATTTGTTAGACGATGAAACAATTATTCAAACGCTAACGAAAATTAAAGGAATTGGACGTTGGACAGTTCAGATGTTGTTAATTTTTCGGCTGCATCGTTGGGACGTTCTACCTGTGGATGATTTAGGAATTCGATCGGGAATTCGTCGAGTGTATGAATTGGAAGAAATGCCCGATCGTGAAACAGTGCTAGAAATTGGCAAAGCTTGGAAACCGTATTGTACGATCGCAAGCTGGTACTTATGGCGAAGCTTAGAACTTCCTAAAACGTGAACTATGTCAAAATTGACTAAATAGCTTTTACATAGCCATGACTAAACGACTTGAACAAGCGATCGCACGATTGAAAACCTTGTCAACCGATAAGCAAGATGCGATCGCGACTCTGATTCTGAATCAGCTTCAGGAAGACGACTTTGAAGCGATCGCAGATCAACTTGCAGATGAGTTTCAGCAGTATGTTGGCTCAGGTGTCTCGCCTTTATCGAATGATGCTGTCAGTCGATCGGGCATCTACGAGGAGCATCCCTAAACGTGCTGTATTTGCTAGATACGAACATTCTACTAAGGTTTACCGATCGGACTGATCCGCTTCATTCTCTAGTTAGAAGTGCCATTCGCAAGCTACGGCAAGACGGACATACTCTACGGGTATGCTCCCAGAATTGTGTTGAATTTTGGAATGTTGCAACTCGTCCTGCTGCGCGAAATGGATTTGGAGTAACGCCTGCTGAAGCTGCGAGGCTATTACAGTTAATCGAGCGACTTTTTCCTGTGCTGTCTGATAGTTCTGATGTTTATCATGAATGGTGTAGGTTAGCTATAGCCTTTGGCGTTTCAGGAGTCCAAGTACACGATGCCCGACTTGTAGCAGCAATGAAGGTTCATTCGATTTCGCAGATTCTCACATTAAATGCAAGAGATTTTAGGCGGTACAGCACTGAGGGAATTGTGGCGGTTGCACCAGACACTGTTTGAGTGCTTTCGATTCTTCTCAGCCGATCGCATCCTTACCCCTCGATTCGCTGCCATCTTGCTTACAATGAAAAACAATCATTGTGTCAAGACGGTAAATCGGGCGTATGGCTTGGAATCTGGGGCAACAAATTAAACAAGGTAAGTATCAGATCGTGCGGAAGCTGGGCGAAGGTGGCTTCGGAATCACGTATCTGGCGCGGGACACATCAGGTCGATCGATAGTGATCAAAACCCCCAATGAGAAGGTTCTCACCCATCCACAGTCTGATAAGCTATTAGAAGATTTTCTTAATGAAGCCCTGAAACTGGCTCGATGTCAGCATCCGCATATTGTTCAAGTGACTGAACTCATTCGCGAAGGTCGGCTTGATGCGATCGTCATGGAATACGTCGAAGGGCAAAGTCTACGAGATCTTCTCAATTACTACGGGGTACTTCCTGAAGTGCAAGCATTGAAGTATATTCAGCAGATTGGACAAGCTCTGACTGTTGTTCATGCTCAGGGATTGTTGCATCGGGATATCAAGCCAGACAATATTTTGGTCCGATCGCAGACTGATGAAGCAGTGCTGATTGATTTCGGAATTGCCCGTGAATTTGTGCGCGATTCAACGCAGATGCACACTCAGATTCTGACTCCTTTTTATGCCCCGATCGAGCAATATGATCAACGGGCGCAGCGGGGAGCTTATACCGATATATATGCTTTAGCAGCAACCTTATATGAGTTGGTCACAGGACAGCTACCGCCTGATTCACGAACACGAGAACTAGAAATGCTGCGGTATCAGTCTGATCCGTTGCAAGCGCCAAAATCAATTCATCCGAAAGTAAGCAATTGCACGAATAATGCGATTTTGAAAGGGTTAGAGATCGAAGGGAAACACCGACCGCAAAGAATGCAGCAGTGGTTAGATTTACTAAAACCGCCTGCAATCCTCTCTCCGAAACCGATTGTTATCCCACAATCTATTTCGCCTTCATTAATAATAGTTGTATCCCCAACCCTGCACCCGTCCTCACTACCGACTTTGGCTGTATCACCCGCCTTGCATCCATCCTCACTTCCAGCGTTTAGGTTTGAGGTTGTTACAGTAAACGATCGAGGACAGAAAATCGATCAACGTTCAGCGCAAGCAAAGTATTTCGGGGAACAACTTGCAAAAAGCAGTTTGTTCTCAGGTTTGTTCTCAATTGATGTGTTTCTCGACATGGTTTTCATTCCGGGTGGAACCTTTTGGATGGGCGCGGCAAAAGGGGAACTAAAAGCGCAGGAGAGTGAGAAGCCTCGGCATCAAGTAACGATTAAGCCTTTTTTCATGGGTCAGTATGCAGTGACTCAGGCACAATGGAAAGCGATCGCGAAATTGCCAAAAATCAATCGAGATCTTGCGCTTCATCCTTCTTGCTTCAAAGGGATTCACCGACCTGTTGAGAATATATCTTGGGATGACGCGATCGAGTTTTGCGATCGACTAAATCAGAAAACTGGAAAGCAATACCGACTACCGAGCGAGGCTGAATGGGAATATGCTTGTCGAGCTGGAACAACAACCCCGTTTCACTTCGGAGAAACGGTTACACGGGACTTAGGGAACTTTAACAGCGAGTATCCTTATTCAAATGCACCGCAAAGACCGTATCGAGGGCAGACGACTGAGGTCGGAATTTTTCCACCAAACGCATTTGGACTACATGATATGCACGGTAATGTTTGGGAATGGTGTGAGGATGTCTATCACTCCAATTACCAAGGTGCGCCTACAGATGGAAGTGCCTGGACATCTTTTGATAAAAAAGATGCAGACCGTCTGCTGCGCGGCGGCTCGTGGTTTCATTCCCTACGCCGTTGCCGTTCTGCGTATCGCTTCTATCTTCCGCCCGATTTCCGCCGCCATACTACTGGTTTTAGGGTTGCCTGTGCTATAGAGGATTCTATCTCTTTCCCCTCTTGCGAGTGGAATTCGTCTGCATGGATTAGTGCGTGATGTCGATCGTTCATCATGAATCAGGGATTTTGAGATGGGCGAATGCGATCGACCTATTCCCCAATCCAACCATAAAATAGAGAGGAAGCGCGATCGCTCTCTAAAATCAAACCCTCACTAATAAACTTCGTCATGCGTTCCTGCGTCAATTAGCACGATTGATTCTTCCTCCGCCTCATTCAACAGTTCAAACCGAAAGACAATCCGAAAATCGTATTCCACTGAACAAGCCCATAATCCTTTCAATTCACCCTGAAGCTTATGCGTTTTAAGTGAGGGTGTGAATGGGTCAGTTTCCAGCAAAGATAGAACTTCAGTCACTTTAGCTTGAAGCTCAGGGCGATTCTTGCAACGTTTCTTTAGAGCGCGGCGGAAACTCTCATCAAAGAGTAACGTTCTCATTCCTCGTCCCCAAAGATGTCCGTCACAATCTCGGCAGCCGTTCCTCGTCTAGCCGTTCCATTTCGTACCGCTTCCATTGTCTTTTCTGCATTCTGGGCAATTTCTTGCCGCCGTTTACTAATTCGTCGCTTCTGAATCAAATCGAATAATACATCCTGCTCTTCTTCCGAAAGTGCTTCAACAAATTCAATCACTGTTTGGAAGGAAACCGCTTGGCTCATAAATCATCCAATGCTGAAATGCTTCTTCAAATTATAGAGGTGTAGATCCGTTAGAGGTGTTTGAAGCACGATCGCACAAACAAAAAACGAAGCCCCTCAAATCGTGGACTTCGTGCGACTCCCTAAATTTTCAAACCAGAGCTACGAAACTTTCGTCAAACTCTTTGCTGGCATCGTATTCACTCTCGAATAAGCCACTTTTCTCGGAGCCAAAACAACTCCATCGCCCATAATCGATTCCGCCAGCGATCGTCGATACAAATCACTCAACTGCGCGGAAACTCCAATCCAGCTAAAATTCTGCTGTACCCGTTCCGATGCCCGTTTGCGTAACTTTCTCGCCCACAGTTCATCATCCAGAATTCGCCCGATCGCCATTGCAAACGCGGCTGTATCTTGAGGCGGAACCAGCAACCCAGTCTCACCCGGAACTACAGTAAATTTCAAGCCGCCCACATCCGAAGCAACTACAGGCGTACCACACGCCATTGCTTCGATCGCAACCAGTCCAAACGGCTCATAATGACTGGGAATCGCACACACATCCGCTGCGGTGTAATACAGCGGTAAGCGATCGTGTCCAACTCTTCCCGCAAAAATCACATTCTCTGCAATTCCTAATTCATTCACCAATTGTTCGATCCGTTGGCGTTCTTGTCCGTCGGATTTATCAGAAGCACTACCACCGACGATCATTAATCGTAAATGCGATGGATCAGCCGCATTTCGTTTAATTAATTCAAACGATCGCACCAGTGTTTCAATTCCCTTACGCGGATCGAATCGTCCAACGTACAAGACAACTTCATCGGTTGGCTTCAATCCCAATTCCTGACGAGCTTCCAGCTTAGGAATCGTATGGAACTTGCTTAAGTCTGTTCCGCAAGGAATGACTTCGATTCGTCCCTTGTCTGAAACCAGCGATCGCAGCATCATTTCTTCTTGAGGACTCGTTGCCACAATACAACGCGCTTGTTCTAGAATTTGCTTCTCAACCGCTAAACGAGTTTCTGCGATCGCAGGACGATTTGGAACCGCTTGATACTTCACTGCACCCAGCGAATGATAAGTGTGAATCAATTCCACATTGTGCGTTTTCTGCACTTCTAAGCCAGCCCAAGCCGACATCCAATAGTTCGTGTGGATTAAAGGATAGTGATGCTTGGATTGATAAGCGAGAAACGACTCAACGAATTCCGGCATCAACTCAAACAACTGATCGCGTGGGACAAACTTCTCTTCACCTGCTTTTAGGCGAATGGTTCGGCAGTGTGGATTATGCTGAACGATCGTGTCATCATCCGGATTCGCTTTCCGCGTGAACATATCCACTTGCCAACCCAAGCGAGACAGCGCTTCTCCGACTTGGCGAACATAGACGTTTTGACCGCCTGCCTCTTCCCGACCAATGTCAGCCGCTGGATCGCCATGTTCAGAAATTAGCGCGATCGCTTGTCTCGGATTGTTCGATCGACTTTGCACATTGGCTAATTTTTCGTTGATTAAAACCATACTTCCATCTCCAATAATTTGAGCAAGAGAGAACGAAGAATAAATCTGTTTACCCTTCCTTGCACAGTGTTCTCCGTTGCTTAATTGAGTTGAATCACCAATCGCCCATTTCCGTTAAACACCTTCTCACCAAGCAATTGGCGGTATACGGCTTCGTAACCGTCTGTCATTCGCTGAACGCTGAAATACTCGATTACATGCTGACGACACAGAGCACGATCGAGATCTTTCACCTGTTCTAGAGCAGCAACGCACTCCTCAACAGTGTCACACAAGAATCCGGTCTTGCCATGACTAATCACTTCCGGTGCAGATCCCAGCCGCATTGCAATCACGGGTGTTCCTGCTGCCATCGACTCGACCATCACCAAGCCAAACGGCTCTTTCCAGGTGATTGGAAACAACGTCGCAACCGCTCCTCCCATGAGCATATTCTTCTGCACGTGGTTCGCTTCACCGAGATATTGAATCTGCTCTCCATCAATTTGAGGAGCCAGAATTTCGTCGTAAAACTCTTGATCGACGATATCGATCTTACCTGCCATTTTCAGCCGCATTCCTGTTCGCTTCGCAATCTCGATCGCGTGATGAGGTCCTTTTTCTGGCGACAACCGACCTAGAAACGCCAGATACGGCTCAGTTGGCTCAGCATAAAACTTGTAGCTGTCCACATCAATACCGTTGTACACAGTGTCTACATAGTTCAAACCCAATTCTGGTTTGCGCTGTGCGTTCGAGATACTCACATAATTCTGAGATCGAGCATACGACGAGTACAGCTTCTCGTTATCTGAGCTAAATACGCCATGTAGCGTATGAACTGTGGGTGTTTTCACAAATTGCGCGTAGGGCAGCACCGAGAATCCCATGTGAGAATGAATGATATCAAACTCATGCGATCGCTGATATACGTGCCCAAGCTGCATACTTTCGTAGACTTGGTACTCCTTCACGGTTGGATCAGTCCGAATGGCGCGAGGATGCACCGACTCCAAATTTGCCAATGTGATCGAGTCACCCGTCGCGAATAGCGTGACTTCGTGACCTCGACGCACTAACTCATCAGTCAACAGGCTCACCACTAATTCAATGCCACCGTAGGCTGGGGGCGGGACACGCTCCCATAACGGGGTCACTTGAGCGATTTTCATAAAAACCTCCTACAAGGTCAAACAGTTTGGTCGCCTCACACATGACAGAGACTCTCGTTCATTTGCTTCCTAGGAGAGCTAAGTCAGATTTAATAGAAATTTCAAAATCTGCCAAGACGGGCATTGCGACTTGACAGCGTGAAAAACACCACTCTAATCAAATGAGTGCTACGTAAATACTACGAAACGATTTCGGCAAAAGTACCTATCTCGGAATGGATTGTCGAAGTGCCCAAAATATCCTCTAGTATTGCCTCTGCCTTCTGTAGCGATCTATCTTTACATGACGCTGTAACAGGCTTTGGGCAGTCTTGCTTAGGCTTCACCGTTTCCGTGTTCGGTTATTACGAAATCTCCCAAAAGTACGATCGCGTTTTCAGAAATGGGCAGAGATTCAATCTTGTCTCTTTTTCTACCAAAATCCAAAATAAATAAATTTTGATTTTGACATCTTTCTTTAAAGAAACAGTTACTAGATTTGCAGATTGTCTTTAAATTCGTAGATTATCGCAAAAAAGGCTCTACCGATCGGTAGATTTACAGATTTTTTCTGAACTTCATAAAGAAGGTGGAACAGCCGCGTCCCACCCTTTAAGTATTAGAGGAAAATTTGCCCTAACTGTTCCCAGAACTATTGGAAGAAATCAGAATTTCGCCTTTCAGCATCCGTTGAGCCGCATCCAGCAGCGCTTCTTCTAAATACGGCTTCGTGAAGTACCCACTCGCACCGAGAGAAGCCGCCATTTGTCGATGTCGATCGGCACCCCGTGAGGTTAACATCGCGATCGGTAAGTTGGACAGATTCGGATCTTTCTGAATCCGCGACAGCAGTTCCAATCCATCCATTCTCGGCATTTCAATATCGCAGAACACAATATCGCAAGGTAGACCCGATCGCAGTTTCTCCCAAGCCTCCTGACCGTCGCGAGCTTGCTCGACGCGATATCCTACTTTGTTGAACGTCATCGACAACAATTCGCGTACTGTAATCGAGTCGTCCACGATGAGTACCATTGGCTCGGTCTTCGCTGCCACAACTTCGACCACAGGTTGAGCCGTTCCCGTCTCCCACATCGAACCCACATCGCGTCGAATCCGACCGACCGAGAGATCAATCAATTCCAGCACATCTGCGATCGGCATAATCCGCCCATCCCCTAGCACCGTCGCACCCGCAACCCCAATTGGTTTTGGTACTGGACCCTCAAGCTGTTTGATTACAATTTCCTGTTCTCCCAGCACTTGATCGACTTGCAGTGCCAGATAATTCCCTGCACTTCGCAGAATCACGATCGACACCATATCGTCTTCCTGATTTCCACCGTAAACGGTTCCGCGACTTAGATGACGATTGTAATTCAGCAGTTCTCTCAATGGTCGAACAGGCAACACCGCATCGCGCCAAGTAATACAAGGCTTTCCTTCCGCATCAGTTTGAAGCCGCTCTTTCGGGATGTCGAGCATATCTTCCACCCCATCCATCGGGAAGGCAATTCGAGCACGATCGCTAATACAACACAACGCTTTAGAAATACTCAGCGTCAACGGTAATCGAATCGTGAACATTGTTCCTTTGTTCTGAGTCGAATCGGTGCTAATCGTGCCTCGAATCTCGCTTAGACTGGTACGAACCACGTCCATTCCAACCCCACGACCCGAAAAATCATCTGCCTGATCTTTCGTACTAAATCCAGGATGAAACAGCAAATCATAGATATCTAAACGAGAGGCACTTTTCGCTTCAGCAGCCGTGATTAAACCTTTCTCGATCGCTTTCGATCGCACCCGTTCAACATCCACACCCGCTCCATCATCCGAAACCGAAATTACGGTTTGGTTTCCTTGATGGAATGCCCGAATCGTAATCTTACCCGTGGGTGGTTTTCCTGCGGCACGACGCACTTCTGGATCTTCGATTCCGTGTGTGATGGCGTTATTTACTAAGTGCGTCATCGGATCATAAAGATGTTCCAGAATCATCTTGTCGATTAGCGTGTCCCGTCCTTCGATCACGAGTTCTGCCTGTTTCCCGCACTTCATCGCGATATCACGAACGGCACGAGGTAAGCGATCGGCAGTCTGAGCAAACGGAACCATTCGCGATCGGGTTAATCCCTCTTGCAGTTGCGTTGTGACTTGTCGGAACATCCGCGTTACCTGATCCGTTTCATCGACAATAAACTCGATGTCAGAAGATGACTCCCGCACTCGCACAATCAACTCAATCATTTCTTGCGACAGCGAGTGGAATCCGGTAAAGCGATCCATCTCCAGCGGGTCATATTCAACCCCGATCGAGTTACCATTGCCCGAATTTCGTTCTGAGCCACCAAACGGAACGCTTCGGTTTTGCCGACTTGCCAAAAGCGAACTTTCTAACAGCGATCGCTCATACAAATCTTGCATCCGCTGTCCCACATCGCTTAATTGCTGTACTTGATACAACAAGTTATCGAGCGACTGTCTTAACCGTTCTTGATCTTGCTCCAGACTATTCCGGTTGACAACCAATTCCCCGACTAAGTTGCTCAAGTTATCAAGATGCTTAATCGGAACCCGCATTGTTTGTTCGCTGAATCCTTTAGCAGCACGAGTTGATCGCCGACCTTGTGGAGCCGCCGCCCGACTTTTTGCAGCACTACCCATCGTCATGTCGGATTCTTCCAGCATCTTCTCTAGATCGCCGAATTCCGCATCCGCCTCATTGGTCGCAGCAATATTATTTTGAGGCGTTGCTTCTGGAGCATCTGCAAGTAAGGATTCTAAATCGTCGAAATTGTCAATGACTGCTTCATGGCTTGGTGCTTCATTGAGTAGCGAGTCAAGATCATCTAAATTTGTTGTCTCATGATCATTAGATGGTTCACTCGCATTCAAGAAGTCATCCAAATTATCTAATTCATCATTGGATTGCACTGCTGCGAATCCTGCACCCAAAGTCGCGATCGCTGCTGCTCCCATTCCAAGATTGAGCAGAGAATCATCGTTAGACGGTTCACTTGCTACATCTTGCTGATCTCCAAGCAATGAATCAAGGTCATCCAGACTTGTATCATCAGAAGCATCGCCAGTAATGCCATCTAAATTGAACTCATCTTGATAGCTTATACTGTTCTCCTGAGTTGGGGTGTCTGCTCCAAACAACTCTAAGCTAAGGTCTGAAAAATCATCTTCAGATGAAGTTGAACTTTCTACAAATCCTAAATCAAATTCTCCGTCAGCTTTGACCTCTGTTGCTGGCTCGACCAAGCTCAAATCGAACTCGTCCTGCAAATCATCCAAGCCTTGATTAAGCGATAGTGCTTGAGCTGAAACTTCATCCCCGATTAAGCTGTCTAGATCAAGTAATTCGTTCTCAGTTTGGAGGCTAACGTCTTCCAAGCCGGAGGATTCGGTAGATGAGAAGTCGAGCGAATCTGCTAACGAATCTTCTGTATCAAACGATAGCTCTTCGCTCGAAATGTTATTTGTTTCCAAATCAATTGCTGGTTCAGAAGATAAACCAAGCAGATCATCTTCGTAAGATTCGGTGGATGAGAAGTTAAGTAGATCCGCTAACGAATCTTCTGTATCAAACGATAGCTCTTCACTCGAAATGTTATTTGTTTCCAAATCAATTGCTGGTTCAGAAGATAAACCAAGCAGATCATCTTCGTAAGATTCGGTGGATGAGAAATCGAGTAGATCTGCTAACGAGTCTTCTGTGTCAAACGATAGCTCTTCACTCAAAGTACTGTCTTTTTCTAAGCCGATCGCTGATTCAGAAGATAAACCAAGCAAAGCATCTTCTAAATCGATCGAGGATTCGGACGGTGAGAACTCAAGCAAATCTGCCAATGAATCTTCTGTGTCAAACGATAGCCCTTCAGTTGAAGTGTTGTCTAGCTCTATGTTGATCGTTGCTTCATCTGAAAAATCGAGCAAATCTGCTAGCGAATCTTCTGTACTGGAAGATGAACCGTTAACAGAATGTACTTGATCTTCTACAGATTCAGATGTTGAGAAATTGAGCAAGTCACCAAAAGGATCGGCTGTCTCATGGAGCGATTCTTCACTCGCAGTCCCTTCAAAATCTAATACTTCTTGCTCATCTGCATTGAGTGTGCTGAACCCATTCAAACTAAAATCAGCTTCTTCGTCTAAATTCAAGCTATTCAGGTCAGAAGTTGCTGTAACTTCTAACAACGGCTCACTGAGTAACTGATCAAGCTCTAAATTGTCTGATTCGGACTCATCTGTATCGAAGAATAAATCCCCGATCGATGCTTCATCAGTCAGATCTCCAGAAAACAGTGCATCCAAAACATCATCTTCTGAGGAATCTAATCCCAGTGATGATAGTTCCAAGTCCTCGCTTGCAATATCATCTAGCTTCAACTCGTCTGCATTCTTGGCAGCACCATTCTGCACTTCAGATTGGTCAAACAGTGCAGAATCGATCGACTCAGCTTCAAGCTCCAAGCTATCCCAAGGATCAGCCGCAATTTCATTCGTAGAACTAGGCTGAGATGATTCAATAGGATCATCCAAAACATCATTTAATTCAAGCGCATCCAGACCCAGATCTTCAGACGCACCTATCTCAAACATTCCATCCAACTCAGTTGGGTCAAAGCTATCTACCTGATCTAACTCATCAGCCTGACCGGATGCAGACAATCCTAAATCTGTGTCATCCAGTCCAGCAAAAAGTTCACCAAGATTATCGAGAGAACTTTCATCTTCCTCGAAGTCACTCACGCCCTCTGTCATCAAATCTAGGTCATCAAAGCCTAAATCTAGTGCTGCACCATTCCCTTCAACTGGTGATGTACTCTCAGCAGGAACGCCAGGAACGGTTCCGAACTCTGTTACATCCTCAGAGAAATCTGGTAACTCAAAGTCATCGACAGTTTCTAACGATGCTGAATCAGTTGTATTCAGTTCTTCTAGCAGATCATTTCCAAATAAATCTGCCAAGTCGCCTGTCTGAGTTACATTGCTTTCAGAGGGAGCCGACAAGAAATTCGCGAAATCTTCAGCTTCTTGTGCATCTTCAAGCGAACTAGAGAGCATCGAAGAATCCAAAATCTCTTCCTGTTCCCAAGTGTCTCCCAGTTCGGGTACATCGCTCTCAAACAAATCAGCAAGGCTATTCAACTCGTCCATGCCCATGTCAGGACCTTTCCGATTCTCGATCGCGGCTGGTACTTCTTCCATTTCCAGCGAATCGAACATCCCATCCAGGCTCATTTCTCCTGAGTCTAGCGAGAGCGCATCCGACTCTGGCAACTCAAACAGACTATCTAAGCTCGAATCTTCTACCGAATCGGTTGCTGCGAAATCTAATCCTGAAAAATCAAGTTCATCTGAAGAATCACTGTTTGCGATCGCAAAGAAGTCCGCCAATTCCAGATCCATCTCCTCTGTTGCAAACTGCACTGGAGCCATCGCTTTTAGCTGTTCACTCGGTGCAATCTCTTTGGCGCGTCCTGCTAGAACTAATCCCTGAGCTTGCTTAATCTCAGTAATAACCAGCGGCGCAAGCTCTCGATAAGCATTTTCAGGATTTGCGATCGCCCGATTTGCAGTTTCAATCAACTGACTCCACTGCACCAACCCAAACGCATCTCCCAATCCTTGCAGCCCTAAGCAAATCTCTTGTAACCGCTCACGAGCATTCAAGGTAGTTTCTGCCTGCCGGAACGTTTGCAGCATCTCGCGCAACTGCGCCGGGACATCATTTTGGAAAATCAGCAGAAGAGCATTATCTTGAACAGCAGCTTCAGCTTGTATTACAGTTCGATCGTCTGATGGAACGCTCGTTGCTTGCCGTTCTAATTGAGTGAGGTGCTGTTCGACTTCCGAGAATACAGGTTCTAGCTCTTTTAACGATGCTTGTGCTGTTTCTTCATCCAATCCAGCAGGCATTTGTAGCTGTTCTAAGTGCTCCTTCAACACATCAAACACTTTGAGCAACAGCGTTTCCAATTTGCGATCGGGTTTAATCGCTGGAGCTTCTTTCAAAATCTTGAAATAGTCCTCTAGACGATGAGCCGTTTTCTGGATGCTGTGCAAGCTCAACATCGCCGCGCCACCTTTGACCGAGTGCGCCGCTCGGAAGACTTCGTTAACCAGTTCTGGATCTGCCATCATGCCTTGCAGATTCAGCAAACCTTGCTCGATCGTATTGAGATGGTCTTTTGCCTCCTCAATGAAGTAGCCCATGATTCGCTGCTGTTGTTCCGGCTGCATCGCAATGTCCCTTTCTGTAAATGAGTAATCTCCGTTGAGCCTGGTTCAAGTTGAACGCGGAAGCCTCTGGGATGAAGATGACCAAAAATCGGTCGTCGCGGGTAGTGGGTCAACCCCTAGATAAAACGGTTTCAGTTTGTTGGCTTTACTGTAACCGAAGTCCTCAAAATGGCGCACAAAATTCAGTACGATCGCTTACTTGCGCTCGACTGTTTCAACGCGGAATCGTTCTACCGAGGTGAGCAAGTCTCGCGCAACGCCTACCAGATTTTGCAGTGAACCTGATACGCGCTGTGCTTCTTGCGAAGTTTCTTGCGCGGTCAATTCCACAGATTGCATTACCTGAGCAACGTTTCGAGAGGTTTCGGTCTGCTCAACCGTATCGGCAGTAATCGATCGCACTAAGGTATCGATCACACTCGAAACTTGAATAATGTCTTCGAGCGATCGCTTCGCCTGTTCTGCGAGTCGAGTTCCTTCGATCACCTGCTGAGTGCCTTCTTCCATCGCGGTCATCACTGACCCAGTTTCACCCTGAATTTGTAAAACGATTTGTTCGATTTCTTTCGATGCTTTCGCGGCTCGGTCTGCCAACTGCCGGACTTCATCTGCAACGATCGCGAATCCCCGTCCTGCTTCTCCTGCCCGCGCTGCCTCGATACTTGCGTTCAACGCGAGAAGGTTCGTCCGAGATGCAATCTGAGAAATCAATGCAACGATCTTGGAAATCTCTTGAGAAGATTCTGCCAATCGTTTCACTTTGCGAGTCGTTTCTGCTACTGTTTCCCGAATTTCCAGAATCCCGGCTACAGTTCTTTCTACAGCTTCACCACCCTTGAGCGCAGTTGATGATGCGGTTCTTGCGACTTCTTCAGCTTCACGAGCGCTTTCTGCCACCCGCTGAATCGAATTTGTCATCACCTGTACCGAGTTCAGCGTCACTGCCAGTTCTTCAGCTTGTCTCAAAGCATCCGAAGACAGACTTCGCGCAAACATTTCGTTTTCGGTTGAACCCTTACTCACTTGGCGTGCAGCCTGTTTCACCTGTTGAACGATTTCGCGTAGGTTCTGAATTGTCAAGTTAAACGAGTCGGCAACGGCTCCTAACACGTCAGCCGTAACTTCCGCTTGAACAGTCAAGTCTCCACGTGCTGCGCCTTCCACATCGTCTAGCAGTCGAATCACTTGGCGCTGCAAATCTTCTTTTGCTTGCTCTTGTTCTTCTGCCTTGCGTTGCGCTTCGCTGGTTGTGGTCGAGATAACACGAGTCATTTGATTGAACTCGGTCGAGAGATGACCCAATTCATCCTCAGCGAAAACGGTTGCACGAGCGTTGAAGTTCCCTTGAGAAACGGCTTGGAATTGCTGTCTAAGGTCTTCTGTCGATCGCTTCATGTGTCGGGCTGTGAGTTGACCGACTGCCAAGGCTGTCCCACCTCCGCAGATTCCACCCGCCAGTGCCATCATGATGCCAGTGGTGCGAAGTTGAGAAACAACGGCTCCATTGTTCTGCTGTGCCGCTTGGTTCGCTGAAACGAAACTTACAACTGCAACCGCGACCGCTGAAACGATTCCTGCTGCTCCTGCTGTAATCATCTGCTTGGTGGCAAATGACGCATTCTCGATCGGTGCTAACCAGCCCTGCTCAATGGTTGGGGTTGGCTCTGCTACAGGTGCATCTAGCTGAGTGGTAAAGCTAGGAACTGAATCAGTCGTACTGGACATGCTGAAAAGTTCATCTTCACGAAGTTTCGAGTCCGTACCGTTCGAGGCGAAATTGGAATTTTGACCAAAATCAATTTCTGCACTGTCTGAAGCGGCTGACATATTCGAGGTGAATCCGAAAGCGCTTCCGACTGAAGGACTGGTGAAGCCTGCGGAATCTTCAGACAGGTCAAAGTCTGAGAGATTTCCGAGATCGTCGAAGTCTTCAAAATCGTCTAGAAAATCGACGTTGCTTTGATTGCCAGGGGTTGAGACTGGCGTACTTTGAGGCTCGTCGTAGATTGGTGCAAATTTGTTTTGCTCGGTTGGAAAGTCAAATTCTGCCGCAGCTTTCTCATCGTAGAAACCAGGAGCCGCCATGAAAAGAGTGTCTTCGCTGGTGTCACGACTTGCGATCGAGCTTCGATTCGGAGCGATGTCACCCTCAGAGATACCCGGATCGGTTGAAACCGTGGTCATACTGCCGTGTGACGGTTCATCATCGGCTGCAAATACTTGATCAAAATCATCGAGAACATTTGCAAAGTCACTGGTCGGTTCACTTGCGAAAGCACTTCCATTCGATGAAACTGCAAACGGATCATCTGCACCAAAGTGGTCTTGATTCTTTGAACCGTTTCCGTTGTGGCTTGCGCCAAATGGATCGCCAAACGGAGAAGCGTCTTCAGTTTCCGCATTGAAATCATCTTGCAACACGAAATTATCGAGAGAATTCGCTTCAAATGAATCAGCGTTGTGAACTTCTCCGAAAGATGAGTAATCCGTTTCTAAGTTCGTATCTGCAAAACTGTCTGCTCCGCCATCCGCAAACTGACCAGCATAAGCGAGTCCGCTATTGGCATAATCCACAAATTCGGGGTCAGCAGTGAGGTTGAGAACGGTTTGATACTGTTCTTGCGCCACATCGTATTTTTGTAGTCCGTAGCAATAGATGTGTCCGCGCAGTAGTCGAGCGCTCGGATCATCAGGATAGCGATCGACTAATCGATCGACAATGCCTGCCGCCTCTTCATACTTGCCCTGCATATAGGCGCGTTCTGCCTGTTGATATTCTTGGGCAAACTCATTCGTTCGTGCCATATGCCTCCTCCTGCAAGTATGTGCTGCGCTGAAAACCGAATTTGAAAATGGGAGCAGTTAGGGTAAAGTGAGAATAATACATGGTGTTACTTATCGTGGCGAAGCTTATTAAAAAGCTTTCTAAGCTCTCAGACTTGTAATACTCAGCATTTAAGTGTATCTCGATCGGGAAACGCTCCTCTTCAAAATAGTTCCCCTGTTCCTTTACGAAATCAACATATTTCGCTGAGTTCCGTACATCTTGCGTTGACATCCTCATGCCGCCCACCTTGCCGATCGCAATATCGAAACCTGATCAAGCAGGCGCAAGCATTGACCCCCTTCTTTATCCAGAATCCACTCGCCTCGTAAAAACGGTGCAACACTGTCAGGAACAGCGGTCGCGGCTTGCACATTTTCGATATCAAGCCACTCCATTCCGAGAATGCGATCGACGGCTAAACCGAGCATGATATCTTGATCCTCGACCGCAATCACCGAAATTTCTGGACGATCCGTATTCAGTGCTGCCGCATCTCCTAGAAATTGACCCAGATCTGCAACCCAAACGACGCGACCCCGGACGTTTAGCGTTCCGAGCAACAATGGCGAAACATTTGGAACAGGCGTAATTCGATCCGGTGAGGGCGACAACACCTCGCGAATTCCAGTTGCAGGTAACGCAAATTCAGCCCCGGAAGGCGTATAGAATCGCAAATGCAACTCACCTTCGGGGCTTTCTAGCTCCTGAAATTCGGGCGCTTGATCTTGCCCTCTTCCTGTTAAGAAATCTGGACTTCCTACCATTACCTCTGTTCCTAACCGCGCAACAATTGTTTCACCGTACCGACGAGTTCGGTGGGCTGGAAGGGCTTGGCAATGTAGGCATCTGCCCCTTGCTTCATTCCCCAATAGCGATCGAACTCTTCCCCCTTAGAGGAACACATCACCACAGGCACTTTCTGGGTCTTGGGATCAGCTTTAAGCCGACGACAGACCTCGTAACCATTCATCCGAGGCATGACGATATCCAACACAACCAAATCAGGACATTGCCCCTGAATGTGTTCCAAGGCTTCAACGCCATCGGTCGCGATCGTCACCTCGATCCCACTGCCTTTGAGCAGATCGGTGATCATTTCTCGCTGAGTGACGCTATCTTCCACGACTAAAACTGTACTCATAACCCCCTACCTGTGAGCTTTGCTGAACCGATGACGGGAGAAACTAGCCCCTGTTTACCTTGAATCATTACTAACTAAAGTACCCGCAATTACTGAATTAAACTGATACTGGCGCAAAAACTGGTATTTTCACGAGGCATTTAAATTTAATTCGGCTTCGAGCGCATCTAAAACTTGCTGTGTGGTCGTTAGATGTTCGGGCTGACCAACACCAATGTATTTTTCTAGCAGCATCAAAATCTCATGTTCTCCAAACGGTTTGGTTAAATAATCTGTTGCTCCGACCATTCGCGCTCGGACTCGATCGATAAATCCATCTTTGCCCGTCAGCATGATAATCGGAGTTTGCCGAAATGCGGTGGATTGCCGCAACATTGCACAGATTTCGTATCCGTCGAGTTCTGGCATCGTAATATCACAGAGAATCAGATCGGGCTTAAGTTGAAACACCAAACTTAGGGCAGTCAGTGGATTCTCGATCGTGCTGATATCGTAGCCGTTGCGATCCAGCATTAATTCTACTGCCTTGCAAACCGTCGGACTGTCATCGATACAGACGACCTTGGGAGCCTTCGGAGTGCGAGGAGGTGAGGATTGCACAGTAGGATTGCTGAGGTGCAGCCATCCTCGCTGAACATACGGATAGATTGCCCTCGCAACGGTAGAAATATCGCGATTCAGATATCGAGCGATTTGCCGAATTGAGGTTTTCCCGTCGGCATAGCGATCGAGCGCTTGAAAAGTAGTATCGGGAAGTGCCGCTTTTAATAAAGTTGAATTCCCGATCGTGGGACATTGATCGGGCGAGTGTAAATACGGGTGAAGCTGTTTCCAGTCTTGGACTTGCTTCAGTATTTTTGTCGCGAGTGGCGCAATCTCCATTGTGAGCAGTTGCGGAGTGAGCGGATTTCCTAGCTCGAACACAAATGAGCCATGATGCAGACTGAGCAAATCAAACAGAGTTTCGCGCACCATGCCTTGGATGATTTTTCTTCCCTGTTCTGGGGTCACTAAGTGATTTTCCAGAAGTGCCCAGAGACAACCGTACTCAGGCGTATTAAAAGTTGCGATCGACGAGGCGGGAATTTGGTCGATCGTTGATTCCAATCGATATCGATGTAAGTAATCTCGCAGACGAGAGAAATCGGATTCGGTTTCGCCTGCGTATACGATTTGACCGTTGAGAAAAAAGACAAACCAGGAGGGATGCTGACGGGATAAGCGATTCGTACTGCCTGAATATGCCTCGACAAATAATTCGCCCGTTCGCTGACCGAGTTCGATCAGTTGCAGAATACTTCTGATGTCAATTTCACTTAGCTGTCCTTGCATGAAGCTATGCCATTAACCCGCGTGAATTGTCCACACATTGTATCTATTAATGCTTGGGTGTACCGGAATTTTCTAAGACTAAGATTTTGCAAAGCCGATAATTTTTTCGATCGCGATGGGTAGAACGCAAACAATGCGGGCACATTAATCAAAGCATTGGGCATCGAAAGGAGAGGCTATTAGTGTGCTGTATCTAGCAGAAGTGGTTCAGAAGAAAGGCAACTTCATGGGCAGTGGTAAGTCTGAACTGAAGTTACTGGCTTGTCAGCGCGGGGAACAGAATTGGAGCGCGATTACCGCAGAAGAAGTCGTAGCGGCGGATGAAGCAAGTAAATTCAGCCCTGGGACGCTTTTGCTCGTCGATCTGACTGGCAATAAGCAGGTGCAGCGCGTTCAGGAAGCCGGTCGCCCGATCGCGAATATCTTACAGACGTTCTCGCGGCTTCAAGACAAGATTAAGACGAAAGAAGCTGAGATCGAGCAGTGGAACGAGTCGCTGACTTATCAGAGTCAGGAATTGACCCGTCGAGAAATGGAGATGGAAGCTCGGCAGGAAGAACTCAAAATTATTGAGGCTGAATGTCAGCAGATGGATCAGCAACGCCAAGAATTTGTGGCGATGCGGGATGAGGTGTTGCGCCAACAGGAAGAATTGGAGCGCAATCGCCAAGAGTTACAAGGGGCGTGGGAACAGTTACACGGACAAAAGCAGCAGTTAGAAGAGCGTCAGGCTGAATTGCTGGGTGCTTGTGTGTTGGATGAAGCGAAGGCACAAGAGCTTTATCAATTGCTCGATCGCTTAATGGAATCGGGTACTTCGCGGGAAACAATGCAGCAGTGCCATGAACTGCTCGACTACCAACAAAGTCTACTAGGTCATCATTGGCAAACTCTGGAAGAGCAGCGTCAGTCGGTTAAACAGATGCACCACGAGATTGATCAGCAAGCACACAATATTGCTGAACAGTGGCAAGCCTGGTATCAGGCTCAAGAAGCACTCGAACAAGCCAGAATCGAAGTGAAATCACAAGGATCGGTTTTGGAAGCCAAACAGGAAATTGCTCGATCGCTAAATGCTCAGATTCAATACCATAGCGATTTGTACCAGAAAATTCAGAATACGATCGATGGCGCAAACGGCGATTTGCCTCAAGTTGATGTTCAAGCTTTGGAAAATATGTCGCTTGAGGAACTCCGATCGATCGTTGAAGGAATTCAGCGGGAGTTCGATCAGTCCTCTCAATTCGTACATGGACAGGAAGAAGAACTACGGCTGAAAGAGAAAGAGATTCAGGAACTTAAAGATAAGATTGCTCAGGCGAGTGAGTTCGATCGCATGAGTTTAGAAACGGAACTCGTGGATGAGCAAGATGCGTATGAGTTTCTGCATCAAACTTTAGTCGGTCAGCGTCGCAGCTTGAAAGAGAAAGAAGTCATTTTGCGCCAGCACAAGATGGTTTTAGTGCGTCGGGGTGGGGCTGAACCGGATGGAGATGGAATCGATTTCTCGATCGTGTTTGCTCAAATCGAAGCGCAACGCCAAAAGCAGTCTGAAGAATTGCAGCAAATTGAGGCGCAGATTCGAGAGATTGAAGCCGCAATGCAGCAAGCCCAGGATCGAGTGAATGGTCAAACTGGTGAACAGGATGCAAAACGCAACGAATTGAAGCAGTTTGAAGAAGCATTGCAGGCTCAAAGAGTTGTAGCAGCGGAAATTGCGGGTCGAGTGGCGTTGTATCAGGAGATGTTACAACCGATTCAGGATTCGATCGCGTCAATGGGTCAGCAGCTTGAAACGATCGCACAATCGGGCGGGCAATATGCAGCGATCGAGGAAATGAAAGCGGTGATTTCTAGCCTGACTCAAAAGCCAGAATTTGTGATGGCTTAGGGTAGTTCTTTCAGGTAGATGAGATTGCCTGAGACTTCTGCGATCGTTCTTCCAATGAACGGATCAGTCCGCGATCGATTTGGAGCGGTAATCAGCGCGACGAATTTTTCAACTTGCTCAAAATTTGGGTTGAAGTTGAGGGTTTGAATTAGAAAGTGCCGTACTGCTCGACGTTGAAGCGCGATCGGGGCTTGGCAGAGAACTTTACGATCGAAACCTTCTTCTGAGATCGCTTTTTTGTAAAGTTCTTGTGCAGCATCTTCTAGATAATCAACATCTGCGGATAAAAGCTCGATCGTTTGTGCTAAATGCTGTTCAGCTTGGGGATTGAAGTGCGTTTTCAGATAAGGAATCAATTCTTGGCGAATTCGGTTTCTTGAATACGTTAAATCTGAATTCGTGCTGTCTTCCCAGATTTGAAGATTGCGATCGCGGCAAAATTCACCCGTTTGAGAGCGAGTTATTTCTAGTAATGGACGCACTAGGGTTTGAGTTGGACTGAGCGATCGTGTCCAATTTAGCGATCGTAATCCGTCGGCTCCACTTCCTCGAATTAAGTTGAATAAAAGTGTTTCAGCCCGATCGCTTGCGGTATGTCCAGTCACGATCGCGCTAAATCCTTCAATCGTTTGAAGTTGAGCGTATCGCCAGTTTCTAGCTTCTGCTTCATTGGCGGGAACGGAATCTGCGGTTTTTAGATGAAGCGGTAAATTCCATTGTTTGGCTAGAGTTGCTACATACTCGGCGTTCTGTTGAGAGTCGGAACGCCAGCGATGATCACAATGTGCGATCGCGAGATGCCAATTCCAACGCGATCGTAAATCGATCATCAATTGCGCCAGACACATCGAATCCTGCCCACCCGAAACGGCAATCAGAATCGATTGATTTTTCTGTAATAGATTGCGATGGCGAATCGATCGATGAATTTGAGCGTGGATCGGAGTCCAAGAATTCGCCATAGTCCGAGATTAATAATCGTCTTCGTCCGCGTAAATGTCGTCGATATTGCGAGGGCGAGGTCGATCGGATAACGGTTCTAATTTCGTCAACGGTTCCGGTTGCCGCGCTGACGATCGTTCCGGCAGTCGTTCTGGTTGTCTCGCGGGTGCGAATTCCAACCGAATCCGAACTCGTCCGCGTTGCCAACCTGTTCCAGAATTGAATCTCAAAGCTTCACATTCCAAGCCTTCATCAAACCAAGCTTCGCTATCTTCTGACCATTCATCGGATTGTTCACTGATGACTTGTGCCAGTTGATCGAGAAATTCGCTCACTTTGAAGGTTGGATTGTTCATCAACACGCGACCTCGATCGACGAACAAGACTTCATCTTCATTCATTGGGGTAAATCCGTTATCCATTCTCATTCCTCGTCGATCGCGTTCTCTGTGACATTATAGGAACCAACCGTAGCTGTGAAGTCCTTTACCGAGAAGATTCACTCCCAAATAACAGATCCAAACGACGACAAATCCTGCTGCTGCGAGAAGTGCGGGTCGTCGTCCTTGCCATCCTTTCGTGATTCGTGAGTGCAGATAAGCGGCGAATACCAGCCAAGTAATAAACGCCCAAGTTTCTTTCGGGTCCCAACTCCAGTACGATCCCCAAGCTTCGTTCGCCCAAACGCCGCCTGCAATAATGCCGATCGTTAAAAGCGGAAATCCTAATCCGATGACTCGATAACTAATATTGTCTAAAGTATCGGCAAGCGTCAGACGTTGCGGGGAAAGGGTTGTTTTTTCTAAAACTGCCGTTCCGCCTGCATTCACGCTAACCTCTTCGGAGCGGTGGAGTTGATAGGATTTTTCGCGGTAACTTCCTGTGCCGATCGAGCTTCCTTTGAGTTCAATATTTTGTCCGCGAGTCACGACGAGAAATGCGATCGCTAACAACGATCCGACCATCAGCGTGGCGTAACTCAACATCATCACGCTAACGTGCATCATTAGCCAGTTCGATTTCAAAGCTGGAACTAGAGGCGCGGAAGCCTGCATCGTATCGGGCAAAGTGAGCGCGGCAAATGCTGTAATTGCCATTGCCACTGGAGCCGTAACCACTCCAACCAGTTTGCTCTTGCTCATATTTTCTGCAATCAGGTGCATCGTCGTAATGCCCCAGACGAGGAAAAAGAGCGATTCATAGAGATTGCTGAGGGGGAAATATCCCGCTTCGATCCAGCGAGCGGCGAGCAGCGTAGCCGTTGAGAGATTCGCGATCGCCATTCCAGCGGTTCCCAGGGTTGAGGCGTAGGGAATCTGTGGAAAGGCTGCACCGATCCAGTAAATCAGCATCGTCGCGAATAAAACGGCAAAGGACAAATTATCTAAAATCCCTTGAAGTGCAACCAAATCCATTTCTGTTTCCCTTAAAAGTCATTCAAATTGGCGGTCTATTTCTCATTGTATAAGCCTGTGGAGGCACTGAGGGTTTTACGATCGGTCGTTCTTAAGTTTGAATCTTTGGTTTTGGTATTACAAAGTGCCTGTCAACTTTAAACGGACAGGTCAGAATAGAGAACAATCATCAGAATTAAATATCAGAGGTGTCCGTGGCTTTATACGCAGAATTGCATCGTCACCTGGGCGGGTCGGTTGTTCCTCGCATCTTGTGGCGCTATTTAGAACGCAGCGAGTCGGAGTTAATCGATCGCTTTTCCAATTATCCAGAGTTTGAAGATTTTTATACTCGACCGCGTAATACGCTGGATGAGTATTTGGAACTTCATACGATCGTAGAAGGAGTTCAAACCGCTGAAGCGTTGCCGTATTTTATTTATCGTTTGATGCGGGGTGCGTACATTTTCGAGAATTTGGCGTATCTGGAACTTCGCTATACGCCTTATTTGCGAACGAATCCAACCTTGGATCAGTCGCGGCGAATCGAGCAGATGACCGAAATTGCTCAGATCGTCGGGCGTGCAAGTCGGTTGAAGGAATATCCAATCGTTAGTAGCCAAATTCTCTGTATGCACTCGAAATTGCCGTATGAGGTGAATCGAGCGATCGTCGATTTGGCGGCTCAGATGCCTGAATATATTTGCGCGATCGATTTAGCAGGTGGCGATTCGTATTACGGGGAACGGTTGGGAGAGTTTATCGAGTTGTTTGAATATGCTCGATCGCTCAATCTGAATACAACTTGTCATTTATATGAAACTGAAGGCAATTATCCTGAACTGCTGCCCTTTTTGAATCGAATCGGGCATGGCATCCAAATTCCGCTCCGTTACCCGCATTTGATGAAAGAAGTGGCGCAGCGAAATCAATGTCTAGAAGTGTGCCCGACTACTTATCTGAAAACGGGAACGCTTCAGGAAGTTCGGCAACTGAAAGCGGTGTTTGATCAATGCTTCGATGCAGGAGTTGATATTGCAATCTGTACCGATAATGCGGGATTGAATGATGTGCGGTTGCCGTTTGAGTATGAAACGCTGCTCACTCAAGATGTGATTGGGTTTGAGGAGTTGCAGGCGTGTCAGGATGCGGCGTTTCGTCATGCGTTTGCGTGGCAGTATGCTCAACGTCCGGCTTCGTTAATCGATCGATTGTTGAAATCTGAGGCAAGTTAGAGCGTTGGGGAGATGAAAGTAGCTACTATCTCCCCACTTCTAACTAACGCAATCACGAGAGGCGAGTTGCCGAATGCCGAAAATTATCAACTTCTTGTCAGATCCAAGTCATTGCCCTGAGCTTGCCCAAGCCTACGATCAAGCAATCTCTTGTGATTCAGATTATCTTGCTTGGTGGAACAGTTGCCAGCGTGGAAATGCACTGGCGGAGTTTGCATTATCGCTTGAAATCGAGGAAAAGATTCTAATCCGCGCGATTTGCCGCTGTGTGCGAACTGTACTCAAGTTTATTCCATTACAATTTCAGCAGCAATCAATGCAAGTTTTGAAAACGGTTGAGGCATGGAAAAACGACCTTGCATCTCAAGAAGAAGTTCGGGCGGAGATTGACTCACTTCGTAGTCTAGCTAAGGTCTGCAATATCGATCAATCAGAACGTTGTGCTATTGCAACAATTATGATGAGCAGTAACCGCGACGTGGAGACCACAATTCGCTTTGTTGCTGATACTTGGGCGATCGCAGAAACAAAGGAAATCTCAAGAAGCGACGATTATTGTAATTCAGATCGCTATATTAAAGTCTTCAATCGAGTCAACCAAGTTTGTGCAGATATTATTCGTTCTGAAATTTCGATTTCTGTCATTACAGATAGATGGTCAAAATATAGTTAATTAAGGAGCGATCGCATCCGCTACAATCAAGCTACAGCTTCAAACCATTCGTGTCATGAATCTCCATGTCTCTTCGGTTCAGCCTAGTTCATCGCTTCAAATTTTGCTAGAGCAACAACCGGATGGGCAGATTCGGGCAGTCGTTCCAGCGTTACTCGAATGTGCGGTCACTCGTTCTACTCGTGGAGAAGCGACCCTTGCGGTATCTGCGAAGCAGCACGCAGCAATTCAGCAACTTCTATCAGAACGTTTGTCCACGCTCGAAGTTCTTGCCGTTGATTTGAATCCGCCACAAGAAACTGAGAAACCTTGGATGAAATTTGCAGGCGTTTTTAAGAACGATCCGGATTTTGCAGCGATCGTCAAAGCACTCCGAGAAGAACGAGAAATTGGCGATGATTCTCCTGCGTATTCCTTGGATGATATCGAATGACGTTACGGATTCTTGATACTGTTCACGTTTCACTGTTTCTCGGCGGACATCCAAAAGCCATTGCGAGATTGAATGAAGCAGGATTGAATTGGGCAATTACTGTGATTACTGTACAAGAAATCTTTAACGGCTGAATTGGCGAGATTAATAATCCTAATGCTCAACGTTCGGCATCGCTAATCGATCGGCTTTTGAAGTCTGAGGCGAGTTAGAGCATTAGTAGGGATGGGAAGTAGAAAAAGACTGTTTCTTGTCCCTCTAATCTTCATTAAGTATCCAGTCGCTAATTGCACTGATTATCGCTTGGGCGCTTGATTATTTTGAACAGATGTACTAATCTTACTTCAGTCATTAAACAGCAGAGGTAATAAAATGGAAGGGAAATGTCTTTGCGGTGCAATCACCCTCAGAACACCAGACCAAAAGCGCCTTGATGCTTGTCATTGCGGAATGTGTCGGCGCTGGGGAGGTGGACCAGCACTAGCAGTTTCTTGTGGTTCGGATGTGCAGATCGAGGGTGCTGACAAGCTGAAAGTGTATCAGTCTTCAGAATGGGCTGAAAGAGCGTTTTGTAGTGAATGCGGCACTCATTTGTTCTACAAACTACTGCCGACCAACCAATACTCGATTCCAGTTGGTCTATTTCAGAATGACATTAAGTTTGAGTTTGAAGAGCAAATTTATATCGATATGAAACCGGGCTACTACGAATTTGCTAATCAGACCTTGAATCTAACCGAAGCAGAGGTTCTCGCCAAATTTGCCCAAAGTGAGACGATCTGAGATACATCACCAGTTGTTCTCTGGAGGTAGGTTAGCAGAAATTAGCAATAGCGATCGCATCCGATACAATCAAGCTACCGCTTTGAACCCCGATCGCTTCATCAAACACAGTGTTTCTTAAAGCAAACACAGCGATCGCTTCATCAAACACAGCTTTTGCGAAATTAAACACAGTGTTTTGTGAAGTAAACACAGCGATCGCTTCATCAAACACAGTGTTTCTTAAAGCAAACACAGCGATCGCTTCACAATTCAATGCTTCCGCTGAATCAATCACAGTGTTTCATTTCGCGATCGCAGCTTTCGCTAACGGAATACAACTTCTCACCGAAGCAGAACTCGAACAAGAACTCATCGATCGATAAATTCAGAGCGGATCTTGAGTCGGAATGCCGATCGCTCTTGGAAATTCAGCGGGGGTTGCAGTTGTTTTCCGCAAATATAAACAGTGTCGAACCCCGTGCGTTAGGGGAGTTTCAAAGGAATCGCATTCTTCCACAATTCCGCCTAATTCTTGCACTGCTCGATCGAGTGCGATCGCTTCTTCGTCTGTCCATTGTCCGCGATACAAGACGGCAATTCCACCAACTTTGAGCAACGGTAACGCATACTCCGCACAAACTGAAGCTGCTGCCACTGCGCGAATGGTTGCCAGATTGTAAGCTTCTCGATGTCCAGAACTTTGTCCAACTTGCTCCACGCGATCGACCATCGATCGAACATTGCTTAATCCCAACGCTTTCGTGCTCTCTTGTAGGAAATTGACCTTTTTCCGCGTCGAATCGAGCAGAGTCACTTTCCAATCCGGACGCACAATCGCCATTGGAATTCCTGGAAATCCGGCTCCAGTTCCGATGTCGATCGCGCTTAAATTCGACTCAGTGACTTTCGGGAAAACTCCCCGCAGCGAATCCCATAAATGTTTTTCCCAGAAATCAACAGGTTCGGTAATACGAGTGAGATTCTGCTGTTGATTGCCTGTGATCACGAGTTCGTAAAACTGTTGAAACTGCGATCGCGCTTTCTCATCTGGACACCAGCCCGTAGTCGATTTCCAAAGATCGATCATTTCCGGTAACGCGACTAACATTTGACGCGCTCCAATCGGTCTGGAGAAAGTTCTTCAGGAGCGACTTCTTTTAGTTCACCGTGACGCAGCGACCAACAGCGATCGGCAATTTCTAACATATCGCCTGCATCGTGTGAGACGACTAGCAAACTCCAATGAGTTTTGAGCTTGGCAAGTAATCGAACCAATTGCCGACGAATTGACCAGTCTAAGCCTGCCGTGGGTTCATCGAGTAGCAAAATGCTCGGTTGGCGAATCAATTGAACCGCTAACGCCAATCGTCGTTGTTGTCCGCCACTTAGCGCATGAGGAGCCGTTGAAAGTGGCAAATGATCCAAGCTGACTTCTTGAAGGGCTTCGTGAATGCGATCGCTACTTAATTCGGGGTGTCCCAAGCGCAATTCTTCTAAGATCGTGCCGCCACAGAAATGCCGTTCGGGAAACTGAAACACCAGCCCGCACAACTGCTGCATATTTAGAAAATTCAATTCCTGTTCGCGCCAGAAAATCTCTCCGCTCGTATGTTCTGCCAAACCCGCCAAAATTTCGAGCAGCGTACTTTTCCCCGATCCACTCGGTCCAACGACTAACGTTAATTGCTGCGGTGCAACCTCTAAATTGATGGATTTCAAAATCGGCTCTGGGGTCGCAGTCGGATGATAGGACAAATCGCGCAGATAAAGCATGAACTCGTGAATGGCTAGGGCAACCCTCAGTTTAACCTGGGTTCATCCAGACAGACGTGATTAAATCGATGGAACCTGCGATCGCTTAAAATCGTCTCTTACCTCCGATGCGTCAAAAACTCAAACAATATGGTGAAGTGGCTATCCCGGAAGCTGGCTCAACAAGCAAGTGCGATCGCGCTAACGATTGGAATGTTCGCAACTCCGTCGCTGGCAAAAGATCCGTTTAGAACAAGTAATCCACGTCCAATTAGCGATCGAACTGAAGCCGCATTTCGGGCAATTTTCGAGAAAGGCAATTACACCGAAGCCACTCGAATTTTGCAGCAGGCTGATCCAAATGAGCCGCTTTCCTTTGCGCTCAAAGGTGCGATCGCTTATGTCAGTTTGCAAGGTGAATCTGATCCAGGACGCAAACAGACGCGACTCAACGAATTCAGAGGTTACGCCGCGCAAACTCGCAGTGTCGCTCAACAGTTAGCCAAATCTGACCCGCTCCGGGGCAATCTCTATCAAGCTGTAGGTACGATTTTTGAGAGTGGCTACGTTGCAGCGACAGAAGGAACCGTTCGCGGCATTCCTCAAATTTTGGGCAATCTTCAGGAAGCCTTTCGCTATTTGGATGCAGCCGAAAAAATCGATCCGAAAGATCCCGAACTCAATTTGATCAAAGGCATGATCGATTTGCTGCTTTCAACAGCGCTGAATCTGCCATTATCGAGTCCGGATGATGCGATCGCTCGTTTGCAAACTACGGCTCAACCGCGTTACGTTGCCGATCGAGGATTAGCGCTTGGATATCGCGACCTTAAACAGTTCGATCGTGCTCTGCAAGCGATCGATAATGCGCTAAAAGCCGCTCCAGATAATCCCGAACTCAGCTATCTCAAGGCTCAAATTCTCGTCCGCAGTCAGCGTCATAGTGAGAGCATTCCACTGTTTCAAAAGGCTCTGACTAAGCGCGATCAGCTTCCTTCTGTGACTGTTCGCCAGATTGAGCGAGAATTACGCAACGCACAGCAACGAGTAGGACAGCGATAGGATCGTGAGTTCGATGAAGGGTAGCAATCCTGAATTAGTCGTGAATTGCAAGATTAATCGTGCCCCCTAACCCCCAAGTTTGGGGGAACAAGAGTCTTAGCCCCCAGAATTGGGGGTTTGGGGGCACAATCCGCCCACAACGCAGCGCATAGCCACTGTAGAACTAGGGTTAAAATAGAATTTAGGCAACGATTTTTAACTGCCTGAATTTCTATTTATGCGTATTCAGTTTCGCGAGTTTGATCCGTTTAACGTCTGGTTTTGGGTTGAGTTTAATACTGTGCCTTCCGAGATGGAAAAACAGTATGTCGAAGAGGTGTTTAGCTCCTGGTTTTTCCTTGGCAAACTGGGAGGTTTTAATGCTGAGAATTTGCAAGTCCAAGATGCAGGGCTAGAAGTCAGCTACATGCCTTATGACGAGGATGTTGCTGCTGATAGCATGATGGCTGTGATGCACAATATGGGCGACTTTGAGTATGAAAGCAATTGGGGTCGCTGCTGGTTTGATTTGGGAACGAGTGATGCGATCGCCATTGACATTCTGATCAATTCCCTCAAACAGTTGAGCAAGGATTTTGTCACGATCGATGCTCTGATCGTCGGCGGCGAGAATGAAGATTGGCGCGTTCCTGGAAGCAGTGAACCTGGCTTTGTGGTGGACAATCAGCGCAATTAAATGAAAGAGTACCTAGAATCAACCGAGATCATTGATTGGCAACATCCCGCGATCGTTGAACAGGCTCGACAGCTTGCAGCGGGATGTCAGAGTCAGAGCGCGATTGCGAAATCTTGTTTTGAGTGGGTTCGAGACGAAATCCGCCATAGCTTTGACTATCAGATGAATCCGATTACCTGTCGGGCTTCTGATGTGCTGCAACACAAAACCGGATATTGCTACGCCAAAAGTCATTTATTAGCTGCGTTGCTGCGGACGAACGGAATTCCAGCAGGATTTTGCTATCAACGATTGAGCATTGATGATCAGGGTGCGCCGTACTGCTTACATGGCTTGAATGGTGTGTACTTGCCAGAAATCGGCTGGTATCGCATGGATGCTAGAGGCAATCGAGAAGGGGTGAATGCTCAGTTTGTTCCTCCTCAAGAGCAGTTAGCGTTCAAAATTCAGTTTGCAGAAGAAGCCGATTTTCGGTCAATTCTGCCAGAACCGTTTCCCGTTGTGATAGAAGCTCTGCAAAGTCAGGAAACCTGGGATGGAATGCTTCAAGCTCTTCCAGATGTGTCTTTAGAGGAAGCGAAAAGTCTCGGCTTACAACCCATCTAACTCGACTCTAATGACAAACACTCAGCTTTCACTCCCGTCGAAAATTCTGCTTGCTTTGTCTTTAGTATTCGCTGTGATTAGTGTGAATTGGGTCGCGATTAGTTCACATCGGATTACGCATCTAAACCTCGACTGTGGAGAGCCGCAAGGGGAGAGTTTTATTTTGGGAAACGCGATCGCGAAAGTGATTCAGGAGAACAATCCCAGACTCGATGTTTCGGTGATTGCGACGAGTGGGAGCGATGAGAACTTTGAGCAGCTTGAAAAAGGAGCGGCAGATTTAGCGATCGTTCAAGCGGATCTCCCTGGTGGACGGGCTGCAAGAACGGTCGCTGTTCTGTTTGAGGACATGTTTCAACTGATTGTTCAGTCGAAATCTGGGTTGAATAATTTGAATGATTTAGTCGGACATAAAATTGTTCTGCAACCAAACAGCGGTGAATTCTATTCGTTTCTAGAATTAACTGAACATTACGGATTGAAGCTTGAAGATTTTCAATTAACTTTCGCGACTGGAGCCGAAGCAGAAGATCTTTTTCGGCAAAAACAAGTCGATGCAATGTTCCGAGTGCGAACGCTGAATAACGATTACATTACTCAAATGGTTCAGCAAACTCGCGCTCAAATTTTACCGATCGAGCAAGCCAAAGCGCTACAAGTTCGCCATCCCGCGCTAGAACCCGCTCTGATTCCAATGGGAGTGTATCAAGGTTATCCCGCCATTCCACCCGTTGATCTGCCTTCTATCTCGCTGAAGCGGCTTCTCGTTGCGAGTCAGACGATCGATGCTGGAGTCGTTAAACAAATTACTCAAACAATCCTGGAACATCAACGCGAGATTGCCAATGCGATTCCAGAATCTTATGCTGATCTGCGTCCATTAGTGGCTGGCATTAAACGCCCTAGTGCATCGGAAGGAACAGGAATTGCACTGCATCCAGGAGCGATCGCATATTACGAGCGCGATCAGCCAACGCTAATCTCATTCTTGGTTTCTTTCCTAATCAAGAATGGCGGATTGTTGATCGCTTTAACCACTCTTCCAGCCGGAAGCTTAGTTGGATTGTGGGAATGGTGGCAGCGATTGAAACAACAAGCGGACGATCGTAAATTATTAGCCGATCGATATATCAATTCAGCGATCGCATCGATTGAAATTCCTGGAGAGTTGGAAGGTATCGATCGACAGTCCCACATTCGATCTCAGCAAAAAACTCTAGAGCAATTATTAATCGAAGCTGCGACTGCACTCGCTCAAGATCAAATTACTCAACAGTCTTTTCGAGTATTTAATGATGCTTACAATACAGCCCGATTAGTATTACAACGATGCGCTGAGAATAGCTCTGAGGATTTGTGCGATCGATACATTCAAGCTTTGATCAGTTTCCAAGAACCATCTCAGTCTGATTTGTCTGCATTGCTGCAACAAGTTGAAACCAGTTTGATCAAAAAAGAAATCACCCAAGAAGGCTTCCGAACCTTCATGGATGCTTACCGGGCAACTACTCGATCGCTCAAAACTCAGCGACAGGAAGCAGCAAAATCTTCACTGCCGACTGAAACTGCCGACTGAATAAGATTTGAAAAAAATGATGCGCCTGGGCGAATAGAATTCGCGGCTATACAAACGAAGTCCGTGAAGACGGACTAATCTTTGGCAATGGCTGTTAGTGTGCGGAGGCACACTTTGTTTGTATAGCTGTGAATTCCATTCGCCGAGCACAAATCAATCTGAACTCACCTTATTTCCGGTGCTGCTGCGACCAAACGCGAGTCGGCAAGCCCCAAACATAGATGAATCCTTCTGCTGCCTTGTGATCGAACTGATCTTCCGCTCCGTAAGTTGCAAGATCCGGTGTATACAGCGAATGCTCAGATTTACGACCCACGATCGATGAATTGCCCTTAAACAATTTCACCCGAACCGTTCCCGTCACTTTCTCCTGTGTCTGCCGCACAAACGCATCCAGCGCAGATTTGAGCGGACTATACCACAAGCCGTTATAAATCATCTGCGAATAGGTTTCCTCAATTCCTCGCTTGTAGTGCGTTACATCAGCGGTCAGTGCCAAACTTTCTAAATCGCGGTGTGCTTGAATCAACACCAACAAAGCAGGCGTTTCATAAATCTCGCGAGACTTAATCCCGACTAAGCGGTTTTCCACCATGTCAATCCGTCCGATCCCGTGATTGCCGACCCGATCGTTCAATTCGGAAATCAAATCGATCGGATTCAAAACGCGACCATCTAAACTGACTGGAATTCCCATCTCAAAGCCGATTTCAACGTAATCCGGTTCGTTGGGTGTATCCTCGATCGCTTTCGTCATCACATAGATTTCTTCCAGCGGTTCCGTCCAAGGATCTTCAAGTGGACCTGCCTCAATACTGCGACCGAGCAAATTACGATCGATACTGTAAGGCGACTTTTTCTTCACCGGGGACGAGATGCCGAAGCGCTCTCCATACGCGATCGTTTCTTCGCGGCTCATGCCCCACTCACGAGCAGGAGCCAGCACTTTCAAATCAGGATTGAGAGCCGCGATCGCCACATCAAACCGCACCTGATCATTTCCCTTCCCAGTACACCCGTGAGCGACCGCATCGGCTCCATATTCCGCCGCCGCATCTACGAGCAGTTTCGCAATCAACGGGCGTGCTAACGCAGTCGAGAGCGGGTAACGATTTTCGTAGAGCGCATTCGCTTGAATCGCTGGAAAGGCGTAATCCTTGACAAAGTTCATTTTTGCATCAGCCACCAGTGACACCGATGCCCCTGAGGTGAGTGCCTTCTCGCGAATCGGCTCTAATTCGTCTCCCTGTCCCAAATCCGCCGCTAGAGTGATGACTTCTTCAACACCCCATTCTTGCTTGAGGTATGGAATACAAACGGATGTATCGACTCCACCTGAATAAGCCAGCACAACTTTCTTCGCACGACCCATAAATTTCCGCTCTCTGTAACGTCAGAACAATCAAGTTTACAATTATGCCGCTAAACTTCTGTATCACACGTCAGAAGTTGCACAGAATTCGAGTTAAAGAAAGATTGCTGTCCGAGTCTCCGTGATCAAACCTGCGGGATCACGAATCTATCTTGCGACAGAATTTCTCAAAGTCAGGAACTCGACTGGGTTGAACTGCGATCGAGGATACTAGGAACGTGCCATTGAGGAGACGATCGCTGTGTTTTTGAGTGTTGTGATTCCGACGTACAACCGCAAACCGATTCTAGAAAAGTGCTTGAGAGCGCTAGAAAATCAGCAATATTCAGATTACGAAGTCGTTGTCGTGGATGATGGCTCAACGGATGGCACGGTCGAATGGTTGTCGAATTCGACTGAGTTTCCTCACGTTCGTTTGTTCTGTCAGGATCACAAAGGAGCGGCAGGCGCACGAAATTTTGGAGTAGAACAGGCGAAAGGAGACACGATCGTATTTATCGATAGCGATTTAGTCGTAACGGAAGTGTTTTTGCGATCGCACGTCGAAGCTTTAATGGAAGGACAAAAGGAATTAGGCAGCGATCGCCTTTTTACCTATGGTCGCGTAATCAATACTGCGAACTTTGATAATCCAACTTCTGAACCTTACAAGCTGACAGATTTTTCTGCGGCTTACTTTGCAACAGGAAATGTTGCGATCGCTCGTCACTGGTTAATCGAAGCAGGACTCTTCGACACCGGATTCAAACAATACGGTTGGGAAGATTTAGAACTTGGTGTGCGGTTGAAAAACTTAGGATTGAAATTAATTAAATGCCCTGAAGCCGTTGGATATCATTGGCATCCTGCTTTCTCTTTAGATCAAATTCCGCGCCTAATTGATGTCGAACTTCAGCGGGGACGAATGGGAGTTGTGTTTTATCAAAAACATCCGACTTGGGATGTAAAAATGATGATTCAGATGACTTGGATTCATCGAGTTTTGTGGGGAGTTTTGTCCCTGGGTGGCGCGTTAAATGAGAGAACCCTTGCGCCTGTTATGCGATCGCTAATCAATCAAGGAAAGCCCCAACTCGCTGAACAAGTCGCCCGAATTTTTCTCAACTGGTACAACGTCAAAGGCGTTTATGCTGCTTATGCTGAAGTACAACAGAAACAATAATCGCTTTGATAACTTTATCAAGAGATCTAAGTTTGGTAGATGATCAGTTTAGCTGGCAGACGTTTTACAGGATTATCAGGGGACTTAATCTTGACATCAGTAATGTTCAGTTGATTGGAAGTCGTCGCTTCAAGCCATCTTCTATCTTCCAAGGGTAAGGACAAATATTTTTCCTCTCTTAACAGGACAACCACTCTCAGTGAATCATTCGGTTCAAGAGAAATATTTAGATATTGAAAAGCCTTACGAGGATGTTCAATTTGCCACATTCCCCTAATTCTCAAACTTGTGATTCCGAGGGGATCGATTTTATTTACCCTTCCTAGTTCCTTAGTAATGCTAAATTCAAAATCTTGAATGCCTGCGATTCCTCTTACAATCCTCTGCTTAACAGTTTCATAGACTTCTCGACTTGCTGCGTAACAATCTCCGTACACGAGCCAGAGAGAACGAAGTTTTTCTTGCTGAACGCAACCGATCGCGTAAATTAAATCTTTCTCAGTCCACGCTTCACAGCTTCGACATGCGCTTGTGAGCATCGGACTATTTGCAAATAGCTTTGCTGAGGGATACGAGCTATTTAAAGCGATCGTAGAAGACTCTGAACCCAGTTTTTTCACTTCTATCGCATCCCCACCTGCAATCATGAGATCAGGTGGATTATTTGCATTCCCAAAATACGAATACACATCTTCATAAGCCGTCAATCTTTCTTCTTCACTTTGAACATTGAGCGTATTAGCGAAGATATCTTTGATGAATAGCTCTAAAGAATCACCTACAGCGTTAATTCTATTGCGACTTCGATAGTAAGTTACAACGTCAGAAATTGGATTCTCAATAACTGTTTTTACTGCTTTCAAGATGTTGGCATTACTCATGAAATCTACAATTCTAAACTAAGTTGAAACGTCTTATTAAATGGGAAACTAGGAGTATCTTCGGCTTCGCTTACTTCAAATAAATCATAATAAATCGCTTTAGCGATCGCACGTCCAAGTATTACAGGAACAGCATTTCCAATCATCTTATATCCATCTGATAGATCTCTGTAATAGAAGAGAATATTATCAGGAAATGTCTGAATTCTGGCGCATTCTCGAATGGATAAACGCCGATATGAATGAGGCGAATCAGGATCAAAAATGAATTTATCTCTCTCTAAGTAAATCATCTTATTTGCCTGTGGGTGCATCGGCGCGTGACGACCGCCTGCTTGAATCGTAAACGAAGGCTCATTCCAAGAACGCACTCGATTACGGGAAAGGTAGTGGCTAGAGAAACCGCCAATCATGTACTCGTGATTAGGAACTTTGCAGGCTTCTCCGTTTGTTTTATTCTTGTCTTGAGCAGGAATCGCTAAATTTCTCAAATCCCAAATTGCATTCTGTAGATTTTGAGATTGATGGTGAAACTTTTCTAATAAATCAAAGTTGAAACGTTTCTTTAGAGAAGCATGATAGCCCACAAAAAACACCCGCTCTCTATCTTGAGGAACGCCATAATCTGCTGCGTTTAAAAGCTTGTGTGCTACTAAATAGCCCGCTCTCTCGAAGCTAGTAATGATTGAAAGTAATGCAGGAAGGTGCTTTTTGTGAAGCATTCCAGAAACGTTTTCGGCTAAAAAGAAGAGGGGTTGTTTATCCTTTAAAACCCGGACATACTCTAGAAAAAGCTGACCCCTAGCATCATCAATCCCTTTTTGCGTTCCAGCTTCACTCCAGCTTTGGCAAGGTGGACCTCCAATAATGCCAATGCACTCAGGAATCTCCTCGGAAGGAATGCTTCTGATGCTGCGCTGATCTAAGACGGTTTCGGGATAGTTCTTTTTGTAGGTTTCCCAGATGCTTTTATCGTATTCATTTGCCCAGATTGTCCGAAATCCAGCTTGATTAAATCCTAAATCCAAGCCTCCACAACCAGAAAATAAAGAAACGATCGCTTTCGACATGGACGGTATACCACTGGATTCGGTCAGATGTATCTTTATACCTTAATAGTGAAGCGGACTCTTAATTCAAGCCTCGATTATTTCCTCTCAGTCTAGATTCACTCTTGCGATCGATTTCCCCAACTCCCCACTCTGACACAATACAAATCAGATCGTTTGGAGCGCTCTTTGTATGCTTCCTTCATGGCTTGTAATTGGTATTGTGACTTTTGTAATTGCCCTTGGAAGCAGCTTCCTTCGCCCCAAAGATGTCAAATGGTTTAATCGATTGCAGCGTCCGAGATGGCTCACGTTTGAGAAAGCGATTCCGCTGATTTGGACAGTGGTATTTATCTGCGGAGCATGGTCGGCTTACATCGTTTGGGAACGATCGCAGAATTGGGGATTGATGGCATTCTACGCACTCGTGGAAGCGCTCATCGTTGCTTACTCTCCGGTATTACTTTGGACAAGAAGTTTACGCAACGGCACGATCGTGGGTGGACTTGGATTTATTTTGGGACTAGTTCTGACCCTCTTAGTTCTGCCAATCTCAGGAATTGCCGCACTTTTATTGCTGCCGTATTTGATTTGGAGTCCGATCGGGACTTACACAACTTGGGAAATGGGGCGACTCAATCCAGAATCGCTTTAAGATGAAAGTAATATTGTTGCCCCTGTGCCCATGAACTCTCAAGATCGTTACACTGATACCGCATTAGGTCTGGTTTCGACCCAAAGTTTTCCCGCGATCGTGGGCACTGCCGATATGATGCTGAAGTCGTCTGGGGTGACGCTGGTGGGCTATGAAATGATCGGCGGCGGATATTGTACTGCGGTGGTTCGAGGTGGAATATCAGATGTCCGATTGGCAGTGGAAGTCGGAGCCGAAACGGTTGAGCAATTTGGCATGAAAGTCTCGACCGCAATTATTCCGCGACCGATGCCAAATTTAGATGAAGTGTTGCCGATCGGGAGTAAACTCGCCGCAATGGTCGGGAAACACACGACGAATCAGTTTAGTAATCTAGCAGTGGGATTGCTTGAAACTCGTGGCTTTCCGGCAATGGTGGCGGCAGCAGATGCGATGTTGAAGTCTTCAGATGTGACGTTGACTGCTTATCATACGATCGGTGATGGATTGTGTACTGCGATCGTGCGAGGAACCGTTGCAAATGTGGCAATGGCGGTCGATGTTGGAATGCAGGAAGCCGAACGAGTGGGAGAACTTCATTCGGTGATGGTGATTCCCAGAGCGTTGGATGATTTGGATCAAACGTTACCGATCGCGTCTTGTTGGATCGAGGAACTTCAGCCGCTACAGATTCCGATCACGGTCAAAGAAGTCGAAAAACCGCGTGTGGCATTACCAGAATTAGTCGAGTTGCAGCCGTTAGAATTGCCTGCACAGGTGGAAAAAGCATTGCCTCAAGCGCAGGAAGCCGAGTTTGAACCTGCTGTTGAGGAGAAACAAACGATCGAGGTTGAGGTTGAGATTGAACAGAGAAAACCTCTTGAGCTAGAGGCTGAAAAACCTGAAGAAGCGGAAGAGGAGTAAAAGCTAGGAATTGTTCTTGACTCGCAGAAATCTTGAATTCTGGCGTGTTCGTTCATCCGCTATCTCGCCCGGAAATGAATCTCCGGGCTAATTGAGGGAACCCCTCTGAAGAGGGCTAAAACCTCGCTCTGAGGGGGCTTCAGCCCCCTTTCTCCCATTAGCCTGGAGATTTATTTCCGGGCGGACTCAAACGCAGCGATGACCACAAGATTTTGGAAAAACTCAAATCGCTATCAGAAGTTGCCGTGTTCAGTATTGGCGAGTTTAAGTCGATCGAGGACTTCCGAGACAGGCAATGCGCCCAATTCTCCAGAAGCACGAGTCCGAATACTCAACGCATTCGCTTCAACCTCTTTCGCTCCCACAACTGCCATCACTGGAATTTTTTCCTTTTCGGCATTGCGAATTAGTTTACCGAGTCGATCGCCTTCCGGTGCGACTTCCGCCCGAATTCCAGCTTGCTTCATTTGTTGTGCAACTTGAACCGCAAACGGTCGAAACTCATCGCTCACAGGCAACAATCGAATCTGCTCTGGAGCGAGCCACACTGGGAAATCTCCAGCATATTCTTCGATCAGAATTCCGATCAATCGCTCCAATGATCCAAACGGTGCGCGGTGAATCATGACCGGACGTTGGCGGCTTCCGTCTTCTGAAACGTATTCGAGGTCAAAGCGTTCGGGTAAGTTGTAATCGACTTGAACGGTTCCAAGTTGCCATTCTCGATCGAGCGCATCACTAAAAATAAAGTCCAATTTCGGACCATAGAATGCCGCTTCACCGATGCCCTCGAAATAGTTCATTCCGAGAGTTTCAACCGCGCGACGAATTGCACCTTGAGCCTTTTCCCAAGCATCATCTGATCCGATGTATTTATCAGAATTCGGATCACGGAAACTTAGACGCGCTTTAAAGTTCTTCAGTTGTAAGCTCTTGAACACTGAGAGGATTAGATCTACAACACTTAGGAACTCTGAATCCAATTGCTCAGGAGCTACAAACAAGTGAGAATCATCCACGGTAAAGCCTCGGACTCTGGTTAATCCGCCCAGTTCACCAGATTGCTCGTAGCGGTAGACGGTTCCGAATTCTGCGAGACGCATTGGAAGTTCCCGATACGATCGCAGTTCGCTCTTATAAATCTGAATGTGAAACGGACAGTTCATCGGTTTCATCACGAAGCCTTGTTCCTCAGATCTGGCTTTGTCGTCCTCTGCCATCATCGGGAACATATCTTCGCTGTATTTCTGCCAGTGTCCTGAAGTTTTGAACAGGTCAACTCTGGCAATGTGAGGAGTGACGACAGGTAAATATCCGCGTTTGGTTTGTTCTTGTTTGAGGAAATCTTCAAGGGTCGATCGTAGAACGGTTCCTTTCGGTGTCCACATCGGCAAACCAGGACCGACCAAATCCGAAAAGATGAACAATCCGAGTTCTTTCCCTAATTTGCGGTGGTCGCGCTTCTGAGCTTCTTCTTTCCGACGTTTGTACTCCGCTAACTGCTCCGGAGTTTCCCAAGCTGTCCCGTAAATCCGCTGCAATTGAGCTTTGGTTTCATCCCCGCGCCAGTATGCACCCGCAACCGATTCGAGGTCGATCGCATCGGGGTTCAGTTCCGCAGTACTGTCCACATGAGGACCCGCACACAAATCCCACCACTGTTCGCCTAAATGGTAAATCGTGATTGGTTCTTCTTTGATATCGTCTAGGATTTCGAGTTTATAAGGCTCGTTGATTGCTTGAATTCGAGATTTTGCCTCATCGCGGCTCACTTCTTCACGAGTCACAGGCAGATTTCGACGAATGATTTTCGCCATCTCTTTCTTAATCGCCTTGAGATCCTTTTCGGTGAACGGCTCCGGGCTATCAAAATCGTAATAGAACCCGTTCTCGATCCAAGGTCCGATCGTCACTTGCGCCTTGGGAAAGAGTTTCTGAACCGCCATCGCCATCACGTGCGAAGTCGTATGACGAATCTTTTGCAAAGGAATGGATTCGCTGGTCTTGGGAAGATGGATTTTTTCCGGTTGCAAAGAATCGTCTGACATAGAAAGCGTTTAGTGGATGAATGCCTCATCTATCTTACCGATCCCCCGTCAAAACTGTGTTCATTCTTCAGAGTTTCGAGGTAAGATGAAAAAGGTTACGAAATGTAACGAATATTAGGATTCATTGACGCAACCAGACTCTTGTTCTCACCGATGTTTAACTCCAACCTTCCTGAACCCGATTTAGTCAAAACCGTTTTAGAACCGCTGCTTGATGATTTCCAGTATTGGTTTTCGCGATCGCGCACTCTCCTTGAATCTGAAACCATTCCGTTCCTAACTTCCGAAGAACATATCGACTTGCTCGATCGTGTGATTCAAACTCAACAAGAAGTCACCACTGTCCAATCCCTGCTCAGAATTACTGATGGGCAAGCAGGTGTAGACACTTCCGTTCTGGTGAACTGGCATCATTTAGTGAGCGAGTGTTGGCAAGTGAGCATGAAACTGCGATCGCGCAAGTCTTCATAAAGACACAACTGCATCGATTTACAAACTCCCTCTCAAATCCGATGCCAGGACTCCACAAAATCTGAGAGACTATTAGATAATTAGAAAACCAATTTTCATAATTCCGGGCAGGAACCGCACAGGTTCCCGTCTGACTGATTTTTAATTCATTCGTCAACTTGGCTTGGAAAGAGGCTTATGATTCTGCACCTACTTTACATTTTGGCGTTCACGGCTTTGGCATTTTTGGCGGTGGGTAATTTGATACGGAATATTATGGCGCTGGGTATTGAGTCACAGAGACAGTATCCGCCAATGACCCGATCGCAGAATCGCCCGGTTCCGCATCCAGAACTGCTCGATGAAAACGGTCGAATGATTAATGAACCCCTATTAGTGATGCGATCGATGAGTGTGGAAGATGCTCGCGAACAATTAGATGCAATCTACAAATCTTCGCCAGGTGGGGAATCCGCACAGTCGAGCGAGGACTAGCCTCGAACCAACTCGCCATAATTGTGGAGTAAGGCGGATCAATTGACGATCGCGCCTTTTCTATTCGGTGGGGGTTGGCAAGATGAAAGATCATTCTTGGTGGAATCAGGTTCGCGAATCGGTTGGTCATGGCATTTCGGAAGTAACAAAGCGAGTTTCGACTGACTCGATCGCGCGATCGCTCACGGGTTGGTTTCGAGTGGACGAGGCGGAAGTTAAAGAAATTTTGCAAAAAGTACGATCGGAGTTGCCCACGACAGAAGCGCTCCTGGTTGGAAAACCGCAGGCGGGAAAAAGTTCGATCGTGCGAGGATTAACAGGCGTTTCGGCGGAGATCGTCGGTCAGGGATTTCGCCCGCATACACAGTTCACTCAGCAATATAGTTATCCGACTCAAGACTTACCGCTACTGGTCTTTACGGATACCGTTGGTTTAGGGGATGGAACTCAAGAAACCTCTGAAGTGATCCGCGAATTGGTTGGGGAACTTCAACCTAATGAAACTCGTGCGAAGGTTCTAATTCTGACGATTCGCATTAACGATTTTGCAACCGATACTCTAAAGCAGATTGCCACTCGAATTCGTGCCAAACATCCAGAAGTCCCTTGTCTCTTAGTGGTCACTTGTTTGCATGAACTGTATCCAGCGGGTGTGATGGATCATCCAGAGTATCCGCCGAGTTTTGCAGATGTCGATCGAGCGTTTTCCACGATTCAGCAGAACTTTGCAGGATTGTTCGATCGTGCGGTTCTAATCGATTTCACATTAGAAGAAGACGGTTTTAACCCAACATTTTACGGCTTAGAAACGTTCATCGATACGTTGGCAGAACTGCTACCAGAAGCAGAAGCGAGAACAATCTCGCAGCTATTGAACGATCAGAACGCAGGTAAACAAATTAGTGATCTCTATCGTGATGCTGGAAGACGTTATATTCTGCCATTTTCCGTGATGGCGGGTGCTGCCGCAGCGATTCCACTTCCCTTAGCAACCATGCCTGTATTGACTGCGCTACAAGTGTCGATGGTGGGAGCATTGGGACAGTTGTATGGGCAAACCTTGTCACCTTCTCAGGCGGGGGGAGTCGTAAGCGCGATCGCGGGTGGATTTGCCGCACAAGCGATCGGGCGAGAATTGATCAAGTTTGTGCCAGGATTTGGAAGTGTGATCGCAGCATCTTGGGCGAGTGCATATACATGGGCATTAGGAGAAGCGGCTTGTGTGTATTTTGGGGATTTGATGGGCGGGAAAAAGCCCGACCCAAAACGAATTCAAGCCGCGATGAAAGAATCGTTTCAGTTGGCAAAAGAGCGATTTAAGAAGGCTTAAAATGAGAAAGTCTTTTCTGGATTGCGATCGGATTACGAATGACAAGTTTATTGATTAAATCCGAACAGTTATGTGTAAGAGGGTGTTTAAGAAGGATAAAAAGCGGCTTTGCTGCGTTGCCAGTCCGCCCGGAAATGAATCTCCGGGCGGGTGAATGCGATGAACGATTACTTCTCAAGCACCTTTTAAAATGAGCGATCAACAGTTTTATGAGCTTTGTCGCGTGAATCCCGATTTGCGGATCGAGCGAAACGCTAGTGGAGAAATTATTGTGCTGCCTCCAGCCTTTGCTGATGCTGGAAATCGCAACGGCAGAGTATCAGGGCAACTTTTTATCTGGTCAGAAGCAGACGGAACCGGAGAAGCTTTTGATTCGAGTTCAGGCTTCACGTTACCGAATGGTGCGATTCGATCGCCCGATGCAGCTTGGATTTTGTTCGAGCGATGGAATGCGTTAACTCCAGAACAGCAAGCCTCTTTCGCGCCGATCGTGCCAGATTTCGTTGTCGAACTCCGTTCTAGCAGCGATACATTGACCAGTCTGAAAGAAAAGATGGAAGAATATATTGCCAACGGAGTGCGGTTGGGATTGTTAATCGATCGCAAAAATCGGCAAGTTCACATTTATCGACTCGATCGAGATTCAGAAATTCTCGACAATCCTGAATCGGTAAACTGTGACCCTGAACTACCCATGTTTGCGCTGAAGATGGCGAAAATTTGGTAACAAACAAATCGCCCCCGAACCGAATTCAGAGGCGAAAAATGATTGAAAACTGCGATCGCGTTCTATGCCGAGAACGATTTTCCGCAGCCGCAGGTTTGATTTGCATTCGGATTAGTAAATTGGAATCCGCCACCAATCAACGCATTACTATAGTCCAACATCAAACCATAGAGATACAGTAAGCTTTTCGGGTCACAGACGACTTTGAAGCCTTCGTAATCAGAAACATGGTCATCCGGGCGAATATTGGTCGGGTCTTCAAAATCCATCGTGTAGGACATACCAGAACAGCCACCACCGCGCACTCCCACCCGGAGACACAGATCTTTTCCCTGCTGTTCACGCAGCATTAGAACGTGTTTCAGGGCTGATTCACTCATCTGGATACCGCTCTGAGGCTGTGTAGCTTGTGTAGTTTGTGTCATGCGATCGCTCCTACGAGATCCCGATTGAAACTTGCTTTATTTCTATTCTAGCAATTTCCCTCTTTCCTCGAATCTCTTGAATCAATTTGCATCATTTGATCCATGCTCAAGGAATTCCGCGTCTCCGAGCTTGTAGCGCCATGCAGTGATTTGGATGCAGGGAGGAGATGGGACAATGGTTTGCTCGGAAACATCGGGAGGAGAAGGGTCAAGAGGGAACGGTGAAGTTGGAAGGGGCAACGGTGAAGCTAGAAGGCTGACCGTTTGATCTTTGAAAGTGACAATTGAAGCTCAGAGCTTGAACAGTCGAGGTCGTTTGCTTGGTCTTTCGAGTTCTGAGCTTTATCTTTGAAGTAAAAAGGTCGAAGCTCCGAGGTCAGAGGTCGGAGTTCCGAGGTCAGAGGTCGCAAGGTGAGGTTAGAAGGTGGAGGTTCCGAGGTCAGAGATTAAAAGGTCGCAAGGTTGCTCGCTGCGTTTGATCTCGCCCCGGAATGAATTCGGGGCTAACAGGGGAAAGTCCTGTGAACAGGACTAAGAACGTAGTGTTGATCGGCTGTGAGTCTCCTTGGGTAGGCGCAAGGAACAACACTTCTCATATCTCTTCTTCGCGATCGCGGAAATTAGGCATTCAAGATTTGATTTGCGGTTAGCGCCAACTCAGGAAAGGTACGGGAGAGAATACGATCGTCATCCTTAAACGCAGTCGATCGATAAACGCCAGATTCATCGAGCAAGTAGACAAATACAGTTGGTGTTTTGGGATTGCCTAGATACGTTCGGCTCCCGATCGCTAAATAATCCACGATCCAATATTCAGAAATTCCCAAGCGTTGATATTCATCGAGTTTATCAATGTAATCGTCTTCCCAATTGGTTGAAACAACTTCTACCGCTAATTGAATCGGTTTGTCTAACGCACTATACGCATTTCGCTCTGAGCGCCACATTACTTTGCTGATGACACTAACATCTGGCTTGCGTCCTTGATTTTCACCCGTTTGGATTACGGCTGTGTTGTTCACAACATACTCAAGCTTCAGTCGTCTAATTTCATCGTTGAAAGCAAACAGGATGAGAAAGTTAACGTCATCGTGTTGTCTTGTTGCTCTCATTTCAACCATGTCTCCATCGAGCAGTTCGTAGTGCGCGTCTTCGGGATATTGCTCAAGAAACTGATCGAAGGTGAGCTTTTGTTTAGTAACGATCGACATTGCAACAGTTCCTCTTGTTTTGAATTGCGAGATACCAAGATCAATCCAGCGTTTCAGGTTTGCAATCGATAAAGCTGAGTGCATCAGGATCGAGAGAAGATGCGATCGCGGACTCTAGTACAGCTTCAACTGGGTACTCTATTTCTGCCGCTCGTGCATAAAACGCCTCTCGAATATGGCGCGGCAACTTCTCTAGAAAATTACGGGCAGTCTCTGCATCAAGATGATCAATTTGCTCTGTCGCTTGCATTATGAATCCCTCATCGGAATTTTCACATTGAAAGGCGGCTTTGTTGCCTGAATAATTAAACTTTCCAAGCTTAATGATAGCTGTGTCCATTGGTGATGGCATTGGCAGTCCTTTATTGTCAATCAAAACGGAACGGTGCAGAGAAAAGGTTGAAATTTAAGCTGAGAGTGCGGAATTTGGGGTAAAACGGTCAAAGTATCGAATTAGACCTGTTGCTCATGTCATCCTCACCCGAATCTTTGCAAAAGTTTGTCACGTTTGTTCAGCAACACCTGAAAGGAGATGAGAAAGGGGAGGCGCAGAACTTTTTAGATCGGTTCTTTCGTGCATTTGGGCATGAGGGAGCGATCGAGGCGGGGGCAACGTTTGAGGAGCGGGTGAAAAAGGGCAGTAAGAAAGGCAAAACGGGATATGCGGATTTGGTCTGGAAGCCGCGTGTGTTGATTGAGATGAAGAAGCGCGGGGAAGATCTCAATAAACATTATTCGCAGGCGTTTGAGTATTGGACTCGATTAGTGCCGGATCGTCCGCGCTATGTGCTGCTGTGCAATTTTGATGAGTTCTGGATTTTTGATTTTGATACGCAGCTTGATACGCCTGTGGATGTGATTCACCTGGCGCAACTACCAGAGCGATCGAGTGCGTTTACGTTTATGGAGTTTGCGAATCGTGCTCCGGTGTTTCGCAATAATCAGGTGGAGGTGACGGAACGGGCGGCGCGACGGATGGGGGAACTGTTGGTGCTGTTGCTCGATCGAGGAATTGAGAAGCTTATAGCGCAGCGATTTATTTTACAGTGTGTGTTGGCGATGTTTGCAGAAGATCGGGGACTGTTGCCGAATAGTCTGTTTGTGTCTTGTGTGCAGGATTGTTTGAATGGGGCGAGTTCTTATGATGTGTTGGGGCAGTTGTTTCGGGAGATGAATACGCCTGGAATTACGCCTGCTGGGAAGTATCAGGGGGTGGATTATTTTAATGGGGGATTGTTCTCGATCGTGCATCCTTTGGAGTTGCGACATCCGGAGTTGAAGCTTTTGGAGGTGTCGGCGTTGGAGGATTGGAGCAAGGTGCGTCCGGCGATTTTTGGGAATTTGTTTGAGTCTGCGATCGATGCTACGGAACGTCACGCTCACGGGATTCATTTTACGTCTGAGGCGGACATTATGAAGATTGTGCGCCCGACGATTTCGCGCTATTGGGAGGAGCGGATTGAGGCGGCGAGTACGATCGGGGAGTTGAATGCGCTGCAACTGGAGTTACAGAATTATCGAGTGCTTGATCCGGCTTGTGGGAGCGGAAATTTTCTCTATGTTGCGTATCAGGAATTGAAGCGGATTGAGGTAATGCTGTTGGATCGGATTGCGGAGAAGAGTCGATCGCCGCGTGATCAGATGCGGATGAGTTTTGTGACTCCGCAACAGTTTTATGGGATGGATACGAATCCGTTTGCGGTGGAGCTTGCGCGGGTCACGATGATGATTGCGCGAAAGGTGGCTATCGATAAGTTGGGATTGTTTGAGCCTGCGCTGCCGTTGGATACGCTCGATGACAATATTGTTTGCAAGGATGCACTGTTTAGCGAGTGGGTGAAGGCAGATGCGATCGTGGGAAATCCGCCGTTTTTGGGTGGAAGAAATGTGAGATTAGCGTTAGGTGATGATTATGTGAATCGTGTGGTTAAACAGTTTCCAGATGTAAAAGATGCTGTCGATTTCTGTTCATATTGGTTTCGTCTAGCTCACAAAACTATTGAAGAAACTGGTCGAGTAGGATTAGTGGGAACGAACTCAATTAGTCAAGGGTTAACTAGAAAAGTCACCCTAGATTTTGTTACTCAAAATGGTGGTTACATCTATGAAGCAATTTCTAGTCAACCGTGGTCAGGTGAAGCGGCTGTATATGTCAGCATTGCAAACTGGAGTAAAGAGAAACCTAAGATTTATTATCTTAATAATCAAATCGTATCAAGTATTAACTCTTCACTAAGCTCGGCGATTGATGTTTCATTAGCATCCTCGCTATCAAGTAATTTAGGTCAAAGCTTTGTTGGCGTTCAACCTACTGGTAGAGGCTTTATAGTTTGTGAGCAGCAAGTACAAGACTGGATCAAAGCAGATACTAAAAATAAAGAGGTTCTCAGACTTTACTTAACAGGTGAAAAGCTAACTGATAACCCCAATGGGCTTCCAGAGCGCTGGATTGTGGATTTTAATGATATGAGCATTGAAGAAGCTAGTTCTTACAAGTTACCTTTTGCTCATATTAAATCTACTGTTAAACCAGAGCGTGATTTGAATCGTAGGGCAACAACTAGAATTAATTGGTGGAAGTTTTCGGAGAAGCGACCAGCTATGAGGAAAGCTATCGCAAACCTATCTTGTTTTTTCGCAGTCCCAGAAGTCTCCAAATGGTCAATCTTTATTCCTTGTCCTCCTGCTTGGTTAGCAGGTAATACGACAAAGATTGTTGCTTCAGATGACTTCTACATCCTGGGAATTCTTTTATCTAAACTGCATCGTATTTGGCTTAAAGCTCAAAGTTCTACATTGAAAGGTGATACTCGCTATACACCTAGAACCTGTTTTGAAACCTTTCCGTTTCCCCAAACTCCTGCACTCGCCCTTGTCGAAAAAATCCGCTCAACGACGATCGAACTTCACAATTATCGCAGCGAACAAATGGAGAAAAAACAGTGGGGTATCACCAAACTCTACAACGAATATTTTTCAGAACCCACCAGCCAGCTTTATAAGCTCCATGCCAAGCTCGATGCCCTCGTCCTTCAAGCGTATGGCTTCAGCGAAACCGACGACATCTTAGAAAAGCTCCTCACGCTGAATCTAGAACTCGCAGAAAAAGAAAAGCGCGGAGAAACGATCGTCGGTCCCTGGTCGCCTGACAATTAAAGAAGGCATCGTCGAGATCTGATCCTCGATTGTTATTCAGATGAAGGCAAGGATGGAACCGAAAAATCGCTAAATAAGCGAACATCGAACGCTGTAGAGGATAGTGCGTTGACGAGTTTCTGATCTTGTGTGAGTAAAGGAGCATTCACTCGCTGAGAAAGAGCAACATAACAGGCATCGTAAGCAGAGATAGTGTGAGTGGCACTAATCACTAAAGCATCAAGCATTAAATCCGCAGTAGAAATCGATCTAAAATTAAGCGCTCTGAAACTCGTCAGGTTAGTTTGAGCTTCACTCACCGAGTAGAATCCAGCCCGAATGTACTTCCAGGCGATATTTGTGCATTCGATGTAAAACAGATCTGGGATGTAGATGTAAGCATTTGGATCGGTAAAGCGGGCAAAAAGCTCGTCCACTTTTGGAGTGAGAGGATCAATGATGAATTTCTTAATTCCAACACTGGCATCTACAACACAGCTTAAGTGATCTGTCATCTAGCCCGATCGTCCTGTAACAAAGTCAAGGAATCCGGTAAACCATGATTCGCTGGGCAAAAGCTTCGATGTTCTTCTATCTGTTGCAAAAGTTTTGCCTGAGTGAGTTTAGATCGTTCAGATTGAATAGCACTACTGAGCAAGACAATAATTTGAGAATCAATGGATTGATCATGCTGTTCTGCCAGTTGTTGAATCTGAGCCAATAAATCGTCGGGTAAATTTTGAATCAGCAGGGTTGCCATGCCTTACTCCTTACAAGATGAATTAATAATAAACGATCGATATAGGGTGGAACTGAATCTGAAGTACCTATGATTCGGCAATCCACAATTCAGTCCCACTCGCCTCGGATTTAGCTCGATCAATTCATCGCCTGTTCCAACACCCAATCGCGAATCAATTGATTTACCTGATCCGGAGCTTCATCATGTGGACAATGCCCCGCATTCAGATAGTATTCCGTCAGTTGTGTGTGATAGCTGCGGAACTTTGCACCCCGTTCCCGCGCATTAATCCAGGGATCACCCTCGCCCCAAAGCATCAACAGCGGTCGCGTCAATTCTCCAAGCAGCACATCAACCTTTTCCCCTTGAGGAGTGCGAAACACAGAAGCAAAAACCTTCTCGGCTCCTGGATCAAAAGCAGGACGTTGAATCTCCTCGATTAAGCGATCGGTAATTGCAGTCTGATCCAGATATACCTTTTGCAGCGTATTCCGAATCACGGATTTTTGCCGCACGTATTGAAATAACAGCCAGCTTGCCCAATCTTGATGGAACAATGTCATCACAAAACTGCCCATTACTTGGCGAATCGGATCGGGTTTGGTCGTCCCTTGAATATCCGTAAACGGACCCGCACTATTAATCAAAATCAGACCCGCTGCGGATTCGGGACGCTGAGAAGCCACACAGAGCGCCACATAGCCACCCAAAGAATTACCAGCAATCACCGCAGGCGCACCGATCACTTCAGCAATAAAATCATGAATCTGATCGCGCCAAAGATCGCCACTATATTTCCAATCCGGTTTTGCCGATCGACCAAATCCCAACAAATCGATCGCCCAAACCTCGAACTCTGAGCTTAGACCGATCACATTCTTGCGCCAGTGATCCGTCGAAGCTCCAAACCCATGAATTAACAACAACGGGGGGCGATTGTTTCGCTCACCCATTCGCACATAGTAAACTGACTCGTTTCGCCAGTTCCAAGACTGTCCGGGAACCGACTCGATCGAAGAAGCGACCTGCATGACACAATCCGCAATACAAACATTTTCAATTGTAGATCCTAAAAGCGATCGACATTTTCAAACGTCTTCTGACTGTATGCTTTTGCTGCTTCTCCGCAAGTCCGAGGAGTTGGAAACAGCTTCGTCGGATTGGCGATTCCTTTCGGATCAAAGGCTTGTCTCACCCATTGCATCGTCTCCAAATCCGCAGGTGAGAACATTTCCGGCATATAGCAGCGCTTATCCGCACCAATTCCATGTTCTCCAGAAATACTGCCACCGACTTTCACACAAAGCTTAAGAATTTCGCCACCGAGTTCTTCGACTTGCTCTAATGCACCTGGAACCGCATTATCGTACAGAATCAGCGGATGTAGATTTCCGTCTCCTGCATGAAAGACATTTGCGACTTTGTAACCATGCTTTTCGCCTAATGCTTCAATCTCGCTCAAAACATATTCGAGCTTAGTACGCGGAATTACACCATCTTGCACATAGTAATCAGGACTCATCCGCCCCATCGCTGCGAATGCTGCTTTCCGACCTTTCCAGAGGGTGAGCCGTTCATCTGCATCCGTCGCGACTGTAACGTTCCGCGCTCCATTCTGCTTACATATCTCGACAACTCGCTGAGTATTCAGTTCGGCTTCAACTTCCAAGCCATCCACTTCGACCAGCAAAATTGCAGTTGCATCTCGTGGATAGCATCCAGTCGCGACCACATCTTCCACGGCATTGATGCTCATGTTGTCCATCATTTCCATGCCACCCGGAATGATGCCTGCACTGATAATGTCGGATACAGTTGCACCTGCGGCTTCCACACTGGTGAAATCGGCTAAGAGAACGCGAATCGATTCGGGAGTTTTGAGAATCTTCAGCGTCACTTCAGTCGCGATTCCCAATGTGCCTTCAGAACCGACAAAGATTCCGGTCAAATCGTATCCAGGCATCTCAGGAATTTCGCCGCCCAAATCGGCGATCGAGCCATCCGGGGTAACAATCTTCACGCCCAAAACATGATTCGTAGTTACGCCATATTTCAAGCAATGAACTCCGCCCGAATTTTCAGCGACGTTTCCCCCGATCGAACAAATAATTTGACTCGACGGATCAGGCGCGTAATAAAATCCTGCACCGCTCACCGTTTGAGTCACCCAGCTATTAATCACTCCAGGCTGAACAACGACGCGCTGATTTTCTAAATCGACTTTGAGAATCTTCCGCATCAGCGACGTGACAATCAAAACGCAATTCTGAATCGGTAATGCACCGCCAGATAATCCGGTTCCTGAACCACGAGCGACAAAGGGAACTTGATATCGATCGCAGATTTTCACCACGTCTGCCACTTCTTCAGTCGTGCGGGGAAGCACCACAATTTCAGGACGTTCTCGATAGCTCGTCAAGCCATCACATTCATACACCAGCAATTCTTCGCGTTTTCTGACGACTCCAGATTTGCCCACGACTGCCTCAAACTCTCGTGCGATCGCTTGCCAATTCGGTTGAGTTATTATCGCTGTCATGTTCTGTTTCCGTGCAACGCTATGTTTAACGTACCAAAAATCAGCCAAGAATCGCCCTGATTTACAGCCGCGCAATCGTAGAAATGATTACAAAATAATTGATGATGAGCATTGGTGTTTTCTGAGCGTCCACTTTTTGGGTGACATCATGACCGTTCTCATTTTGGGACAGGCAGCAGATCGCCACGCGGCTCACATCTTCCGCACTCTAGAGCGCTTGGAAATTCGTTGTAATTTTTGGGATGTGGCAACGTTTCCCACTCAGAGCCAAATTAGTTGGTCGCCGTTGACGCAAGAAGGAATTTTACGATTGGCAGATGGTCGATCGCTTTCTTTAAGTCAGATCAGAAGCGTCTATTGGCGCAATTTCACTGGGGTCAAAGTTCCGAAGTTGCCGCATGAGAGTGTGCAAAAAGTGGCGTATCAAGATGCGATCGCGGTGATTCGATCTCTCCTGCAAATTCCTTCTATTCACTGGGTAAATCCATCCCAGGCGTATCAACTTCAACGCGAGAAGCCGCTTCAACTCAGTAAAGTTCATCAGTTAGGGGTGAGAGTTCCAGAAACGCTTGTAACAAATGATGCGATCGCGGTTCAAGAGTTCGTTCAGCGTCACACTAAAACGACCTTCAAACCGATTTACGGAGGTGCGAGAACTCAGTTAATGGCGGCTGAACATTTGAACCCCGATCGATTGCGATTGAGCTTACGAATTGCACCTGTGACTTTGCAGGAATATGTGGCTGGAGCAAATCTGCGATCGTACATTGTTGGCAATGTCGTCTATGCTGCCGAAATTTGTAGTGCATCGCTGGATTTTCATCAGGATGACGAAGCGAAATTAATTCCGATCGTTTTACCAGAAGTGATGTGTCGTCGGGCAATTGCGATCGCGCATACGTTACACGCGGAATGGATGTCGATCGATTGGCGGTTGACTCCAACTGGAGAGTTCCTTTTTCTCGAAGCCAATCCCAATCCGTCCTTTATTGCATTTGAACAGCAGACAGGATTTCCCATCACTCAAGCTCTGATTGAACTATTAATCGGAAACTAGAAATCGAAGATATCGAGTTGTTGTGTCGGGTCTTTTGGAGGTTCAGCAGATTTGGAGTTGCTTTTCCGAAGCCCGATCGCGATTTTGCTATGTTTCTCGATTTGGGTCATCACTTGACGGGCGCGATCGATGACTGAACTGGGCAGTCCTGCGAGTCGTCCCGCTTCAATGCCATAAGAGCGATCGGCTCCTCCGGGCTGAACTTTGTGCAGGAAAATGATTTGCTCTGGCATCTCGCGCACAGTCACTTGATAGTTTGCGACGTTTGGCAGAATCGATGCGAGTTCATTCAGTTCGTGATAGTGCGTTGCGAAGATTGTTCGGGCGCGGATCTCGGTTGCTAAATGTTCCGCCACTGCCCACGCGATCGACAATCCATCAAAGGTCGCGGTTCCACGTCCGATTTCATCTAAGAGAACCAGAGAGCGATTCGTTGCATGATTAAGAATATTTGCGGTTTCATTCATTTCTACCATAAAGGTCGATTGTCCGGTGGCGAGATCATCCACTGCACCAACGCGAGTGAAGATGCGATCGCAAATTCCTAAACGGGCGGAATCGGCAGGAACAAAGCTTCCAGTTTGCGCCAAGAGTTGAATCAATCCAATTTGACGCAGATAGCAGCTTTTTCCGCTGGCATTGGGTCCCGTTAGAACAATCAAATCTGGAGCAGGGGAACCGAGTTCAGCGGAATTTGGAACGAAGAAACCAGCAGGTACGGATTGCTCAACAACTGGGTGACGACCTTCGACGATCGAGATTTCCCGTCCGGATGAGAGCTTTGGACGACAGAAGTTTTTGAACACTGCCAGTTCAGCAAGTCCAGTTAGGGCATCAGCAGCAGCAACGGCGTGAGCGACCTTGCGAATGAGTTCGGCTTGTTCACCGACGTTCGATCGTAGTTCTACAAAAATTTCGTATTCCAGTTCGCTAATTTCCCGCCGCGCATTCATGATCCGGTTTTCGCGGGTTTTTAGTTCTTCAGTCGTAAACCGTTCTTCGTTGGTTAAAGTCTGCTTGCGCTCGTAGCCTTCAGGAAACTGTCCAGCTTTGGCACGAGAAATACTAATGTAATAGCCAAACGCTTTGTTGTATCCGACTTTTAGCGTTTGAATTCCGGTACGATCGCGTTCGTTTTTCTCTAGTTCTGCGAGCCATTTTTCATCTTCTGCGGCTTGAGAGCGCATTTCATCAAGTTGTTGCACAATGTTCGATCGAATCAATCCGCCTTCTTTAATTGCGATCGGGGGACGTTCGACAAAGTGAGCTAAAAGATTTTGACCTAGCTCCTCTAGAAGCGGTGGAACATTCTGCAACGCCCGAAGATAAGAGGATTTTGTTTTCGTGACTAATCGCGCTAACTCTGGAAGTTTGCTCAGTGATTCTGCAATATTGACCAAATCTCTTGGACTAGCGCTTCCTGATCCGGCTCGACCTGCTAGGCGTTCTAGGTCATAGATTTGAGAAAGCATTTGTTTGAGATCTTCTCGGAGAACGCCATCTTTTACGAGTTCCTCGATCGTGTCCTGACGCGCTTCGATTTCTGCAACATTGAGCAATGGCTGCAATAACCAACGTCTCAGGGCGCGGCTTCCCATCGGAGTTTCCGTGTGATCGACTGCCCAGAGAAGCGAGCCGTGGAACGTCCCATCTCGAACGGTTTGTGTGATTTCTAGATTACGGCGAGTTTGCGGATCAAGGGTTAAATATTCTGTGATCGTATAGGTGCAAATTGGCTGGAGCGGAACTTGCGTTGGCTCTGGATTTTTTGATTTTGTCGTATCTATAACATTGCGTTCCGAAGTCGATTCGATGTATTCGAGCAATCCGCCCGCAGCCCGAACTGCTAAGGGCAAATGTTCACAGCCCATCCCTTCGAGCGATCGTACTTTGAAGCGTTCGATCAATCGCTGACGGGCTTCGGCTTGTGAGAATGGAGACTGCGATCGCAAGGTATAGCAAAATTGCGTCGGTAAACTTTCGGGAATATGAGGCGATCGTTCTCCGGGTCGCAGCAATCCGCCCAAATCGGGTGCATTCGTTGGCATGAGAATTTCCGCAGGTTGTAACCGCATTAATTCACTGCTGAGTTGATCTAATCCGCTTGATTGTGTTGTGACAAATTCCCCGGTTGAAATATCCGCGTAAGCTAATCCCCAATGCGTTCCAGCGATCACGATTGCGGCTAAGAAATTATTGCGTTTCGCATTCAGCATTCCTTCTTCGAGAATGGTTCCGGGAGTAATCACTCGTGTGATCTCGCGGCGAACCAAACCTTGTGCTTCGGCTGGATCTTCAACCTGATCACAAACCGCGATCGCATATCCTTTTTCGACTAGCTGCGCCGAATAGCGATCGAGCGCATGATGTGGAATTCCCGACAGTGGAACACGCCCGACTTCTTTCCCGCCATCTTTAGAAGTGAGCACGATTTCTAATTCGCGTGAAATAATCAGCGCATCTTGGAAAAACGTCTCATAAAAATCGCCCACTCGATACACCAAGATCGCATGAGGATATTGGTCTTTGAGATCCGCGTAGTGTCGCATCATTGGCGTGAGATGTTCACGTTTGACCGCACGATGATCGGCATAGCGAACCGAATGCTTGATTAAGCGATCGGGAACTCCTTGGGTTGGATCAGGTTGAGCAGCGGGAACAGTCATGAAAGAAATTTAGTACAATATTACTAAAATCTAGCATTAGCCCAATCATTTTAGCGTGGATCAATTGGGGACAACTGAGGCGGGCAATCCCAACCGGGTCGAGTTCGGAAATTCCTATCAGAATTTTCTAAGGCAACAGAAACAAGTTTGTTAGCCTAGAGATACATGAAATCGGGCATTCTGCGTTTAGGATGTCCATACTGGTTAATTGCTGCAATATTTTTACGAGGGGATGAGCGAGTGGCTGCAACAAACTTCAAAGATTACTACCAAGTTCTAGGGGTGAGCAAAACCGCAAGCGCTGACGAGATCAAGAAGGCGTTTCGCAAACTCGCCCGTCAGTATCACCCCGATGTCAATCCTGGCGACAAAGCCGCAGAAGCAAAATTTAAAGAAGTCAACGAAGCGAACGAGGTTCTGTCTGATCCGGACAAGCGCAAGAAATACGATCAGTACGGACAGTATTGGAAACAAGCCGATCAATCAGGTGGATATTCTCGATCGACTTCCACTTCTCGATCGCCGTTCAACACAGGCGGCTTTGATGATGTCGAATTCGGTCGGTACGATAATTTCGAGGAATTCATTAACGATTTATTAGGTCGATCTCCTTATGGTGGGCGCGATCCATTCCGAAATGCAAACTATCGCGCTCCAGGCGGTTTCACAACGGATGAACGTGCTGCAACTGGAGAAAATCTTGATATCGAAGCTTCGATCAAACTAACTTTCTCAGAAGCGTTCAATGGAACTGAGAAGCGTTTGAGCGTGAATAACGAAGAGATTAACGTTCGCATTCCCGCAGGCGCTAAAGCGGGCAGTAAAGTTAGAGTTCGAGGCAAAGGGCGTAGTAGTCGGTTTTACACGAGTCAGCGCGGGGACTTGTATCTGACGGTTGAACTGTTGCCACATTCGTTCTTTCAATTTGATGCGGATGGCAATCTCGTGTGTGAAGTGTCGATCGCGCCTGATGAAGCGGTGTTGGGGGCGCAGATTGATGTGCCGACTCCGGATGGAACGGTGAAAGTGAATGTTCCGGCAGGAGTACGATCGGGACAATCCTTACGCTTACGCGGCAAGGGCTGGAAGAATCAGAAAGGCGAACGTGGCGATCAGATGGTGAAAATTACGATCGTACCTCCGAAAGAATTAAGTGCGATCGAGCGCGAAGCTTACGAAAAGATTCGAGACAATCGGAGCTACGATCCCCGCAGTGCGATTAAATCCGTCACGCTGTAAGTTGATCAATTTCACTTAACACTCTCTCAACGCTGGCATTGTGATCGAGGAATGAGAAGAGATGTTTGTATCTCAAAATGCCTTGTCGATCGAGCAAAAATTGAGCAGGTAACGGTGCACCCAAAGCTTGTCCAGTTTGGTACTTCCAGAAGATTTTGCAGGTTGAATCACTTAATAAAGGGAATTTTAGACCCAGATCTTCGACGACTTTTTTGCTTTGTTGTTCGTCGGTGCTGGTGATCATTAAGAGTTCGACTTGTCGATCGACGAATTCTTGATACTGATCATTTAGCGCTTTGATGTGCGGAAAGCAAAAGGGACAGTATTGTTTTTCGGTGAAAATCCGAGTGAAAGCGAGAATTACGGGGCGATCGTTGCGGTAATCGGAGAGTTTGACGCGGCGATCGTTCTTGATATCGGGTAGTTCAAATTCGGGAGTAGCTTGTCCCAGCGATAAGGAGTTCGTTGCTGGGATTGGCATGAAATTCTTGAAAAATCGTTGATTGATTAAGCCGCTGAAGTCGGTTGAGGTCAACATAGATCGATAGAAATAATTTTCTTTATTTTAGAGTTCGATCGCGAAACTTTCTCGGATGTGAAAATCGGCTTCTTTACCGCAATGTTTGAGTGCCCAATAGCTGATTTGATCTGTTTCGATTACGGCTGTGATTCCGAGGTCGATCGATTGAGTGAGATTGAGTTGAGTTAGATCGAGAGCAACCACAATAGAAGTGTGATTTGGCGATGTTGTAACGGTAAAGGGTAACGACGAAAACGCTCTCTCTTCTTGCATTCCAGTCCGGTAATCCTCGAATCGGTAAACATTCCAGTCCCCACTGGGAGATAGATTAATCTCCCAATATTGTGGTGAATTTTGTACACCGATAAAGAACTCAAAACAAGTTGTTTGCCATAAATTATCTTGTCGAGTGGAAGTTTTTGGATTGGGAATAAAAACCTGAGATCGATCATCAATGAGATCAAATTTAACAACCAGGCAGTGATTGTCTCTAGTAACACGCCCTGAAAGGTTTAAGCACGATGAATCGAATGTAGTCCCAAATGGATGAAGGCAGAACTTGCGAATTTTCATCGAAGATCCTCAATAATAGTACTGATCGCTGATTCTTGAGATTCGATACTTTTGGTGAGCGCGAATTGAACGAGCGCGCGGCTCAAATTGTGTTCTGGATAAGTTGTTTTGAAGTAAACATTACCTGCGAGATAATCTGTAAAAAATCGTAAACCTAGCTCAAACGCGATCAAGCGAATGGCATCAAATAGATAAAAATAATCTTGTTCGGTGAGAAATACTTTTGCCACGGTGAGATATCCGCGTAACACTCCTTGACACAGATCAGGCTCGAATCGAACGGCTTCCCAGTCTTGAGTTTCTTCCCCGATCGCATTACATCCCGATCGTAAACAGTCCCCGATATCGTAATGAATTAAGCCCGGTTTTACAGTATCAAGGTCAATCATACTCACGGCTTTTTCAGTTGTTGAATCCATCAAAATATTATTAATTTTTGGATCACCGTGCATTAAGCGAAGTGATAACTTTCCTGAGTTTTTTGCGTTTTCTAGAACGTGCGCCCAAGATTGTCGATCGCGAATAAATTCCAAGCAGTAGTTTACCTCAGTCGATCGAGCTACGGTTGTTTCAGATAAAACACGATCGTACTGTTCCAAATACTGAGGCGTAATGTGAAATCCTTCTAGCGTATCGGTTAATTGCTCCGGTGGTAAATCGCTGATCAGGCTGTGAAACATTCCCAGCGCATAGCCAATTTCTTCAGCATGATCGAGACTTTGGATCGTGTCATGCGATCGAGAATTTTCAATCAAGCTCAGCGCTCTCCAAAACGAGCCATTCTCATCAACGTAATGATCCTGGTTTTCAGAAATACAAATCACTTGAGGCGTTTCCCATCTGCGATCGAGAGATTGTTTTGATAAGCGATCGCAAATATGCTGTGTGCAAAGCCTCATATTTTGCATGACTGCTTGCGGCTGACGAAACACTTGAGTATTGATTCTTTGTAATACAAATTTTGATTCTTCTAGCGTTACTAAAAACGTGTCATTAATATTGCCGCTACCGAACGGCTGAATGTCTTTAATTGGATGATTTGCAAATTGAGTCGCGATCGTCCTCAAATTGTTCTGAAGTTGAATCATTATATACCCTCACATGTTCGAGGATATTATCTGATATTTTGTCGATCCGTGAATTTTCTAGTGAAAAAAATCCGTGGATTCACTGCTTTGTTTGAGCGTGTGAATGTTCTAGCACCCGACTTGGGCAATCTACCCATTGAGCAAACTAGAACCCTCGCCCCCACTGGAGAAACTTATGGAATTCGCGGGATTACCCAACTGGAATCGTTCTCTCTCAACTGACCCCGATCGTGGATCTACGATCGCGATTCCACAGAATTACTTAAACCCATCTCCCACTCTTCATAATCGCGGATCATCCCTGGTTGTGATCGATCCAACGGTTCCGAATTATCAAGAATTGATCGCTGGATTGCAACCGGATTCGCAAGTCTTGATCCTTGATCCAGTGCAAGACGCGATCGCACAAATTACTCAAACTTTATTGGGACAGAGCGGCATTTCTAGTTTGCATCTCGTCTCACATGGAAAATCGGGCGGCATTCAACTCGGTGGGACTTGGCTCGATCGAACAAACCTCGATCGTTATCAATCCGAACTCCAACTTTGGGCAAAATCGCTCACTGATGAAGCTGACATCTTGATCTACGGCTGCGAAGTCGCTCAAGGAGAAGCGGGACAAGCATTTATTCGACAATTCGCTCAACTCACCGGAGCAGATATCGCAGCATCGGATGATTTAACCGGAAATACGAAACTCAACGGGGACTGGATTCTTGAAGCGAATACCGGAGAGATTGCAAGCGCGATCGCATTCAACGCTGAAACCCGCACCCAATACGCTGGAATTTTGCCCGTCGATCTGATTTCTAGTGGCAATCCGACGCTCGTTAGCGGCAGTGTTGGACTCAACAATATTGGACGCAATGCAGTCAGTGGGGATGGGCGCTATGTTGTGTTTACCAGTAGTGCCGTTCTTTCACCGAACGACGCAAATGGTGCATCAGATGTATTTTTGTACGATCGCACCTCTGATACGATCGCACTCATTAGCCGCAATTTTGGCGATACCGGGACTGCTGCTGGAAACTCATTCAATCCAGTCATCAGCTTTGATGGCAATTCTGTTGCATTTATCAGCAATGCGAATGACTTAGTTTCGGACATGAACGCGACTAGGCAAGCGAACAATATCTTCGTGTGGGAGCGATCGACAAACACCATTACTTTAGTCAGTCGCAACCAGGATGGAACCAGTGGCATCGAAGACTCTGCTGCACCCAGTATCAGCGATAACGGTCAGCGGATCGCCTTTCAAACTCAATCCCAACTCTTATTCACCGATACCAGCACCGTTCCAGATGTGTATGTCTGGGAGCGCAGCACAGGATTAACTCACATCAGTCGAAACCGCACCGACGAACGCAGTCGAACTCAGGGCGCGGATTCTCCTGCGATCAGCGGTGACGGAAACTATGTTGCCTTTACGAGCCTTTATACGAACCTTGCGTTTGGAGATATCAATCGCTCTCAGGATGTGTTCTTGTGGCAAGCCTCGAATGATCAGATTGTGAACTTAACGATCGATCGGCTTGCGAACTCATCGACTCCGGTGATCAGCCAGGATGGAAGTCGCATTGCATTTGTGGGCGATCCTGACAAGCCGATTACCGATCCGACTCCCAGAGTTGCAAACGTGTTTGTCTGGTCACGCTCTGGATTTGATCAAGCGGGAATTGTACAAGGCAGTGTTCAATTGGTGAGCTTGGATCAAACTGGAACAACATCTGGTAACGCAAATGGTGGATTTGGTAGCGCTGCGGGATCACTGAACCCGTTCATTAGTCGGAATGGAAATGCGATCGCATTTACGAGTTCTTCGAGCGATCTAGTGAATGGGGATGACAATAACGCGATCGATGTTTTTGTTCGGAATCTGACGACGAATCAAACGACGTTGGCGAGCCGTAGTAGTGGAGGCGCGATCGCGAATGGAAGTTCGGGCAATGTTAGCTTGAACGCGGATGGAACTCGTGTGATTTTCACCAGTACTGCGACGAATTTGGTGAATGGCGATACGAACGCTCAACAAGATGTATTTGTGCGCGATTTGACCACGAGCAGTACCTTTTTAATTAGCCGCACTCCAACAGGTAGCGTTAGTAATAATGCTTCTGGAACGAATTCTACTGGCATTGGTGCTTCGACTTCTGTTCCGATTCTCACTAGCGATGGTACAACTGCTATCTTTGTCAGTCTCGCGAACAATCTCGCACCTGGAGACACAAATGATTTGGTCGATGGATTTGCCGTTTCGGTTGCGACTGGAAATGCCACCGTGCTTAGTCGTCGAAATGATGATCCAACTCTAGCTTCTCGCACTGGAAGCGGTACTTCTACAGCAGGAGCGAATTCAATCAGCGAGGATGGGCGATACATTGTGTTTACCAGTGCCGCTCCTGAAATCGTGAATGGTGATACGAATGGCGTTGCAGATGTATTTTTACGCGATCGACAAACAAACACGACGACGTTAATCAGTCGCGGAACAGAGATTGCGAATGGTGCTTCTGGAAATGCAATCATTAGCGCGAATGGTCGCTATATCGTGTTTACCAGTGCTGCCTCGAATTTAGTAGCAGGGGATAGCAATAACGCGATCGATATTTTCTGGGTCGATCGTGAAACTCAAGCCATTCGATTGGTGAGCCGTGCAGGTAGCAGTGCAAATGCAGCTTCACTCAGTCCAGTTGTCAGTGCAGATGGATTATTTGTCGCGTTTACCAGCACTGCAACGAATTTGGTGAACGGTGACACAAATGCTCAGCAAGATGTCTTTTTGTGGAATAGCGCAGATAACTCGATCGTGCTTGTGAGCGCGGGAAGTAATGGCACATCTGAACAGCCTGTGATTAGCGAAGACGGGCGATACGTGGCGTTTGTGAGTGCTGGATCGAACTTAGTCAGCGGCGATACGAACGAGCGACGAGATGTATTCTTGTGGGATCGCAACAATCCAAACAGCTTAACCTTGGTGAGTCAGTCTACGGGTGGCGTGATTTCGGATGGGGATTCGTCGCAGATCAGCATGAGTCGAAATGGACGTGCGATCGCATTTACCAGTACCGCTCGGAATTTAGCAGGCACTCCAGATATTGATAGTGATGAAGATGTCTTTGTTCGCAATCTAGAGAGCAATACAACCGTTCACGTCAGTGTGAATCAAGCGGGTGGATATAGCGCAACGCCACAGACGGGTCCGAATGCAGGCTTTAACTTGAGAGCATTCAGTCCAGTGATCAGCGGAAATGGTCGATACGTTGTCTTTACGAGCGATTTTGGCGATCTCGTTGCGGGAGATGCGAACACTGCAAATGATGTGTTCCGACGCGATTTAGAAACAGGCGCAACTCAACTGATCAGCGTGAATCAATCTGGAACTGGAAGCGGATCTGGAACTCCAGGATCAGATGGTGGAACGGGTAGTGGATCGGGATCTGGCTCATCTTCTCCAGCGATTAGCAATGATGGTCGATTTGTTGTTTTCAATAGTTTCTCTAACGATTTAGTGAATGGCGACAACAATGATTTACTTGATGTGTTCGTTCGCGATACGACTTCTAATATCACTTCGTTAGTCAGTTCTACCATCAACGAAGTGAATAGCGGTCGTGGAGCTTCATTTGCTCCTGTGATCAGTGGTAATGGAGGTTACATTGTCTTCAACAGTCGCGCAACAGATTTAGTTCCCCGTGATTTGAATGGAACAACCGATGTCTTTGGATTGAATTTAGCAACAACGGTCAGCATTTCAATCGTGCCAGATACGGTACAAACAACAGCAGAAAGTTCCTCTCCCAGTCCAGTGCAGTATCGAATTTGGCGCAATCGATCGGTGGGTGAACTGAGCGTGAAATTAGCGATCGACCCTTCGAGTACTGCAACGATCGATCTCGATTACTTGCTTGGAGGCAATGGAGGTCTGAACTTCACGCGAAACGGTTCTGAACTCACAATCCAATTGGCAGATGGGGTTGAAGAAGCTTTCCTCACGCTGAATCCAATTAACGATACGCTCATCGAAGATGAAGAAGTCGTCAATCTCAGCCTAGTTGCAACTCCTGACTATTCCGTTGCAGAAAGCTTTGGAACCACCTCGCTTAGAATCATCGATAACGACATTCCAATTTTCGTTTCAGTTTCTAATACCACTACAGACAGCACAGAAGGCAACGCTGACGAAAAAGAATTCACCTTCCAAATCAAACTAGACACTGTGCCGTTTACTGCTCCGGTGACTGTTCGTTATGCAACTCAAACCGGAACAGCGGACACAGATGACTTTACTGAAACGTTTGGTGAACTTAGGTTTGGAATTGGCGAAGATACTAAGACTGTAATTGTTCGCGTGAAAGGCGATGCACAGTTTGAAGCCGATGAAACTTTTAGCTTAGTTCTGAGCGATCCGAGTGCAAATGCGAGAATTGCAAATAATCAAGGAACTGCGATCGCAACAATCACAAACGATGATACTGCGCCTACAGTCACGATTTCAGGAGCAACTTCAATCACTGAAGGCGATACAGATTCGCAAGACTATGTTTTCACGGTGTCACTGAGCGAAGCCACCAGCACAGAAGTTGAAGTTGATTATGCAATTCTCGATCTAACTTCTACGATCGGTGTTGACTATGTTGCGGCTCCGACTGGAAAGGTAACGTTTGCTCCAGGACAGACCACTCAAACGATCGTGGTTTCGGTAAAAGGCGATCGTTTATTTGAAGTGAATGAACAGTTCCAAATCGAATTGTCGAATCCAATTGGCGCAATTCTTCGCGATGATCAGAAGTTAGTCACGGGAACGATCGTAGATAACGATACTGCACCAACAATTACGATCGAAGCTGCTTCCGAACAGTCCGAAGGGACAACGCCTTACACATTCACAGTGAGATTGTCCGAAGCTTCTGGTCGTCCTGTCACCGTAGACTATGAAACGATTGCGGGAACTGCACTAGCAGGAGAAGACTTTACAGCAAGCACTGGCACGATTACTTTTGCACCGGGCGAAACGAGTCAAACGATTCAGATCGCGATCGCTGATAATGCCATTCGCGAAAGCAATGAGTCGTTCTCAGTCAGATTGTCGAATCCAATCGATGCCACGATTACCACCGATAGCGCCATTGCAACGATCGTCGATAATGATGCAATTCCAACCGTTTCGATCACAAACGTCTCTCAGGCAGAAGGAAACAGCGGCAATACTGCATTTCAGTTTGAGGTCACGTTGTCAAATGCAAGTGATGAAGAAATTGTTCTAAATTACAACACGAAAGATGGAACAGCTACGATCGCAGACAATGATTATGAAAGAATCGAATCAGGAATCATTCGGTTTGCACCCGGAACAACGAATCAGACGATTACTGTAAACGTAAAAGGTGACACAAAACGCGAAAGAGAGGAAACATTCTCGATCGAATTAAGCACAACAACTCCGGAGCTAGTGACCATTCCAACAACTGCCATCGGCGTTGGGACAATTCAAACCGACGATTCTGCTTTCCCGATCATCAGTGTTTCACCCGCAACAGTTCGAGAAGGCGGCGTTCTCTCGTTTACGGTTTCACTGTCTGAGGTCAGCGATGAAGTGATCACAGTTGATGTTTTAACCAGTGATGGAACGGCTAAGACCGATGATTTGGACTATACTGCGATCGCAACTCGAACTTTAACGTTTAATCCAAACCAACTCACTCAAACGATCGAGGTTCAAACGACGAGTGATAACAAGCTGGAACCCGATGAAACAATCAATCTAACTTTATCGAATCCGGTGAATGGGACGATCGCTGGAACCGGAACTGTGATTGGAACCATTGAGAATGATGATCAGCGTCCCACTCTCACGATTACCAGTCCAACTTTGAGCGAAGATGATCCGGCTGCTGCAAATTATCCATTCACAATCCGGTTATCCAATCCAACAACCGAAACGGTAACAGTGAGATATCGCACGATCGAAGGTGCTCCACTGACCGATCCTGCGCTCGTCAGCGATAACGATTATGTTGCGGCGGATGGAACTGTGACCTTTAATCCGGGTGAAGTGGAAAAAACGGTCTTCGTTCGCGTGAATGCCGATCGCAAATTTGAACCCACCGAACGCTTTGTTGTTCGCCTTGAAGATGCGGTGAATGCAGATGTTTCGCCCTCTGCTACCGATGCGTTTGGAGTGCTGAGCAACGATGATGCAGAACCAGAATTATCAATCCGTTCTGTCTCTCGATCGGAAGGAAATTCAGGCAAAACCGCGTTTCAATTCGTAGTGTCACTGAACAATCCAAGCAGTCAGGAAATTCGCGTCAACTACACAACTGTGAATGGTTTAGCGATCGCTGGATCAGACTTCGATGCGACCAATGGAACACTCGTTTTCGCACCTGGAACCGAAGAACAGATCATTACGGTGAATGTGAATGGCGATACAGATTTTGAGCCAGAAGAATCCTTCTTAGTGCGCTTAAGTGATCCGATCAACGCCAAACTTTCAAACACCGAAGTCCGAGGCACGATCGTCAATGATGATGGAGTGGTGATCCCGACGATTCAAATCGAGGATGTGGTCGCTTCTGAAGGTAGCGCAGATCAAACTTACACCTTCAAAGTTAGACTCTCACAAGCGACGACAAACACCGTAACGGTTCAATATCGCACCGATGACGGAAGTGCCACAACGACAGACAACGACTATGTGGGAATCACGACACCGCAGACTTTGACGTTCAATCCGGGAGAAATTGAGAAGGAAATCTCGATCGTGGTTCGCGGTGATACGAAGTTCGAGCAGAATGAATTCTTCTTTGTCGATTTGGTCAATCCCACGAATGCGAATTTGTCTACCGTGAGTCGAGGACGCGGTGTTATCAGTAACGATGATGCAACACCGACGATTAGTATTGGAACCGTTGCGGTTGCTGAAGGAAATGACGGATTTGTGAATGCGACGTTTACAGTTTCGCTCTCGAACTCAAGTGATCAAACGATCGAGGTGAATTACGCAACCGAGGATGGAACTGCAAGAACAGACGATAACGATTACGAGCAAGCATCCAGTAAACTCACATTTCTACCCGGAACGACTTCTCAAACGATCACCGTTCGAGTTCGAGGCGATCGCAAATTTGAATCCGATGAATTCTTTACGGTTCGCCTATCTTCGCCTGTGAATGCCGCTCTCTTTAATGCTCCAAATCAAGGCGTAGGCACGATTCAAAGCGATGACTTCCGACCGACGATCTCGATCGATGACACTGCATTGCTCCCGGTAGTAGAAGGCAATTCAGGGAATACTCCCGCTCGTTTTGCGGTTCGCCTGTCTAATCCCAGCAATGAAACTGTGACCGTAAAATACGTCACTCGAAACATTACGGCGAACGATTCTGATTACACCGCAGTAACCACTCCAGCCACACTCACGTTTGCCCCAGGACAGACGGAACAATTCATCGAACTGCAAGTCATCGGTGATACTCGCTTTGAACCGGATGAAACCTTCAGCATCGAACTCAGCGAAGCGACGAATGCTCAAATCGCAACAGGTCGAACGGTTGCCACGATTCGGAACGATGATCCTATCCCGCAATTGTCGATCGCTGCTGTTCCCACGTCCAAATCTGAAGGCAATGAAGGGACAACCCCATTCACGTTTGAAGTGAGTTTGAGCGATGCTAGTTTCGTTCCAATCACCGTCAGTTACACAACCGTTGATGGAACAGCAACCACCGCAAACAAAGATTATCTACAAGCGACAGACACACTCACGTTTGCACCGGGTGAAACGAAAAAAACAATCACAATCAACGTTCTCGGAGACACAGAATTTGAAGGAAATGAAACGTTCCAAATCAGATTAAACAATCCCAACAACGCCACGATTCAAACTGCATTGGCGACCGCAACGATCGTAGAAGACGATACACCAGACAATACCGATGATAGTGATAGTCTCTACGATCTCCTCTGGCGCAATCGTCGAACAGGCGAGAATCTACTGTGGATGCCTTCTGGAACATTCCTCGATCGAGAAATTCCGCTCCCGTCCGTTCTTGATCCACTGTGGAAGATTGCGGGCACGACTGATTTTGATAACGATGGCGCAATGGATGTGCTCTGGCGTAACATTCAGACCGGAGAAAATCGGATCTGGCGCACAAATCCCGATCTGACCTTTACCGAAGTCAATTTACCGACTGTCAGCGGCGACTGGGAAATAGCGGGAATCGGCGACTTCAACGGCGATCGTAATTCTGATTTGTTCTGGCGCAATTCGCTCAACGGCGGCAATGTGGTTTGGTTACTGCGCGGAACGACTCCGTTCTTTGGGGTAGAAACGGCTCCAGTCGTTCAACCTGGATGGCAAGTTAAAGCGATCGCGGATTTCGATAATGATGGCAAATCGGATCTGTTCTGGTCGAATCAAAGTAATGGCGCGACCGCAATCTGGTTAATGGATGGGACATCGCCGCGAACGGGTCGATTGCTGCCTCAAGTAGCTGATGTGATGTGGCAACCCGTTTCAGCAGGGGATTTGAATCGCGATGGATTTGCCGATTTGATCTGGCGACATGGGCGCAGCGGTGAGAACGTCGTTTGGATCATGCAAAATGGCTGGGCGACTCGTTCGGTCTCTCTGCCTGTTGTGCCCGATGCAAATTGGCAAATCGAACAAGTATTTGATTTCAACGGCGATCAAAACCTCGATATTCTGTGGCGACAAACCGTAAGCCAGGAAACGGTGATCTGGTTCCTCAATGGCGAACAGGTTGGAACGGGGGCACTCTTACCGAGCTTGCCCGATCGCAATTGGCAAATCGAAGGAGCAGGCAAATTCGGCAATCCGAGCAAGGGCGAAATCCTGTTACGGAACTATCAAACTGGAGAGAATCGGATTTGGCGAATTCACCGCGATCTGTTCAATCGCACATTCGAGATGGAATCTCAGTCGATCGATTGGGAAATCCAAGGAACCGCAGACTTCGATCAGAATGGCAGCGCGGACATTCTCTGGCGCAATCTTCGGACTCGTGAACTATCGATCTGGCTTACCGATCGGGGTGAAGTGTTGAATAAAGTCTCAGTTCCAGCGGGTGTGATTGTCTCGAATGATTGGAAGATTGCAGGCGTGGCGGACTTTAGCGCGGATGGTAGTCCAGATATTCTCTGGCGCAATCAGACTTCCGGTGGACTCTCGCTGTGGTTATTTAACGGCACTCAAGTGACAACTGGATTTGAGCTACCGTCTGCTGATTTTGGTTGGCGCATCGAAGGCGTGACCGATTTGAACGGCGATCGCAATCCAGATATTGTCTGGCGCAATTCGTTCTCTGGTGAACTTTCATTCTGGCTTTTTGATCGGACTCAAGTTCGACTCGGTTTTCTCGGTCCTGCAATTCCAACAAACTGGCAGATCAAGGACTTCGGCGATTTCAACCGCGACGGACGAATGGATTTAGTCTGGCGCAATGATGGCTCGAATGAGACTGTACTTTGGATGATGGATGGAGCAAGAATTGTCGATGGGGTCGTATTGCCAACTGCCCTACCAAGCTGGGATATCGCGGGCGTGGGTGACTTTAACCTGGATAATCAAACGGATTTGATTTGGCGCGATCGCGTTAACGGTACGAATACGGTTTGGTATCTCAACAACGGTCGATTTGCCTTGTCTAACTTCATTCCAGCGATTCGAGATATCGATTGGCAAGTCAAAGATATCAACGACTTCTAAATCGCGCTTCTTATGCTAAGATTTTCGCGTCTAATTGCGAGAATCCAACAATGGGAACAGAAGTCGAGTTCGGAGCTACAACGGGGTTAATGGATGTCGAAGCGGTACAGAAGACACTCAATCGATCGAGGGCTTCCGTGTACCGCTATGCCAATACTGACCCCGAATTGCTCAATCCGCCGTTTGATCCCAAGAAGCTCAATCCAGAGTTACGCACCTCTGCGAATGATCCCTTGATCTTTCACTCAAACGAGGTGGCGCGGTTTGCCAAAGATGTCTTGAAAATCAAGCAAGTGACGATCGAGATTCAAGAACCGCAGCCGAATAAAACTCAGGAAGTGCTAGAAGCGATTTTGGCAGAACTTCAGAGCATTCATGCGTTGTTAAAATCTAGCGATCGCGTTTCGTAGCGGGATCGATCGTTTGTTCTTTCACTGCGATCGCGTGTTTCGCAGGCTCGATCGGTCTTCCACGATATTTAGAATAAACCTGGGTGAACTCAGCACCAAACAGTAAGATTTGCGCTGAGTAAAACACCCAAAGCAATACAACGACTAACGATCCCGCAGCCCCATAAGTAGAGCCAACACTACTGTTACCAAGATAAAGTCCGATCAAGAACTTACCAATATTAAAGAGAACCGCAGTCACCGCAGCCCCAACCCAAAGATTCTTCCAAGGCACTTCAACATCAGGAAGAAACTTATAGATTGATGCAAACAATACGGTGATCAACGCAAACGAAAGCACAAAATTAAGGACTCTCCCAATCTGAAATGCTTCAGGAAGAAATCCACCAAAATAGCCGCTCACTCCAGATAACGCTGCGGAGAGCACTAACGATACCAGAAGTAGAAATCCAATCACCAACACCATCGCAAACGATAAAAACCGAGCTTGGACAAAACTCTTAACCGCTCGTCCCGGCTTCGGTTTCACTTCCCAAATCGTATTCAATGCCGTCTGCAACTGACCAAAAACACCCGATGCCCCAAAGATCAAAAACCCAACCCCAACCAGCGTCGCAATCCCGCCCCCAGAATCCGGTCTACTCGCATTCTGAATCATCGACTGAATAAATTCCGCTCCATCTTGCCCAACTAATCCTTGAATCTGCTGAACGATCTCACCGCGAGCCGCTTCTTCCCCGTAAATTGCACCCGCGATCGCAATCACAATAATCAGCAAGGGCGCTAACGAGAACATCGTGTAGTATGACAACGCCGCAGCTAACAATGGAACATTATCTTCGTTCCATTCGTTCACCGTATCGCGAACCAATCGCACAATCGTTTTGAATCTCATCGCCTTAAAAATAATCCTTACAGCACGACCCTACACGGAAGTTCGATCGCATGTCATCGTTCACGAGTGGGAATCAGTTTCTACCTTACGATTGAGGGAAATCTACTCAGTCCTCTAACTGTTGCAAACTGCGAATCTAACTCCAGAAAGGTACGAATCCGATCCCCATCCTGTTAGTTTAATTGCATCAAACATTACTTCGAGAAAAATCACAGTTTAGCAATCTTGAAGTGAATTGATTATTTGCAAATTACTAAACGTTAAGGACATAACTATGAACATTCTAGCGTGGATTGTTTTGGGACTACTGGCAGGCGCGATCGCAAAAGCAATTTATCCCGGTCGTCAAGGTGGCGGACTCCTCAGCACGATGATTTTAGGAATCGTTGGCGCATTCATCGGAGGCACGATCGTCACGGTACTTGAGACTGGAACCCTTGCCTTTACCGCCACTGCCTTGAGCATTCCGGGTCTCCTCGTCGCGGTATTGGGTGCAATCCTAGCAATCTTCATCTACAACAAATTTACTCATCGTGCTTACTAAGGGATTGTCAAGCGATAATTTCACACGCTCATCTTCGGCATTTCTCCCTCTGCGATCGCTCTAGGAGTTTACAGATGCACTGCGGGAGACCTCAGATTCGCTTCAGGAGTCTAAGAATTGACTTTGGAAGTTTAGAAATTGACTTTGAGAGTTTACAAATGCTCTCCACGAGGTCTCGGATTGACTCCGGGAGTTTACAAGTGCTCTCTCGGAGTTCACAAATACTCTCTCGGAGTTTACAAATACTCTCTCGGAGTTTACAAATGCTCTCTCGGAGTTTGCGTTAACTTCATCTGCGATCGCAAATTGCCCCCAAAGATGGCGAAGTTCTCGTCGCTCAGGCAAACCTGAATCGTTAGAGACCCTCCCAACTCTCCACGAGTTCAAGCTGTGAAGTTATTTCTTGACTACCTCTAAGTTTCGGTTACGCACTGCAAACTCAATTACGGAGAAATTTCCATGAGTCAAGAACGCCAAGTTGCGACCGATAGTTCCGATCGCGCCCAAAGCGATGTCTACGATCCGCACATTGTCCCGGCTGAAACCGCTGCCCGCATGGAACGTGAAGGGAACGAATATAAAACTGTTCCGACTGAAGAACGTGAAGCGTCTGCTCCCACGGACGATCAAACTGATTCAGAAAGCATTCACACCACAGGCGGCTACACCGTAGACAAAGAAGGCTTACTGAACAATTACGCGATCGAGCCTGAAATGTACTACGAGGTTCCCGGTGATGCTCGTCAAGCTGAGGAAGAACTTCATCAAGAGCGCGTCGAAGAATACCGCAGCATCAATCAAGATGAATCGGGCAAGCTGACGATGGAAGATGACAAGCGAGGTCACGGTAGCGGAGCAGTCTAAGTTCTAAGAGTGTGTGGTCATATCGTAACGGTGATTTGGAGCAATCTGAATCACCTTTTTTAGCGATTAGAAATACGATCGACACTCCGAAACCGCTCTCCCACATAGCTCAACGAATCTGCAAGATGTTTCCCCCAAAATTTTCCGCACCGCTCTTATCAACCCGCTATGACTAAACATTGTTTTGAAATTCTTAGGCTGTGAAACAACTTGAGGCGCAGCAGGTACGGGAAGTGGAGAAACACTTTTTGAAGTTGAAGTGCTCACATTGAGTGCTGATATCGAACATCCCACCAGCAAACTAAAAGAAGTAGCGCCTAGAATTTTTTTGAAGTGCATACCAGAAGAGAAGCGACATCGAGAGAGACGGAAAAGCGCGATCGTCAGTGCCACAGCAAATAATTCGACAGGGTTTCTCGATCGAGCAAATGGCACGCTCATCCTACCGTATGGATCTTTAGCTGTGTTCGTCAAAGCTTGGAAGAAATTAGAAAGAATTGAAAACTTACGGTTCGCTCATTTTCAGGGAGGGTCGTCAGATTGCGGACCTAAGCGGGTATAAATCTCCGTCGGGAAGTTCATCAACTGTAGAATTCGTTGCTGTAAGGGATTCAGAGTCGTGAGATCCACATAGACTTCCCCTCTAACATGAATCAAAACGAGGGTAATTTCTTTGAAACTTTCCAGCAGTCTTTCAGCGGTGGGTTGAGCGGTGGAACGCTTGGGATTGCCCGCATAGAGTCCCGCCAACTCTGTCTGTTCCTGTGCGAGCGAGCGGCGCACCTGAAACTCCACTAAGGTCAAAAGTTGCAGTCCGATAGAGAGGAGTCGCATCAGTCCTTTGATGTGGTCTTCACGTTGCAGGAACATCGGTCTGAGTGAGAGGGGATGCCCTTTGAGCCGCCCAAACTGATGTTCAATCACATACTCCTGTCGATAGACAATCACCGCCTGGGACAAGGATAACTGGGCTTGGGGATGATTGGTCGCATAGACCCGCCAGCCCAACTGCTGCATCTGCTGCTCTACCGCACTGAGGTCAAGCGTGAAGTCTACTTGAAAGCGGTGTTGCTCGATAACTTGTGCGGGTCTATCGCGATATTTCCGTTGCACCACTTGGGTCACTTGTTCTGAATAGTCCAACACGAACAGACCCGCGACTCGATGCTTTGCTAGCACCCGCTCGCT
>NZ_JBNXVP010000120.1:0-818 GCF_050565645.1 Leptolyngbya sp. AN10 | reverse complement strand
AAAGCGCAATGCTCGCACGTAAAGCGCAATGCTCTACACCAGACGCGCAGCAATCGCTGCGCTGGTTTCTTTGCGCTCATCGATACAAAGTTTCTCTGGCTTGCCTAACCCGCAACTTGGGTTATTACAGAAGCATTTCGCAGCAATGCCCTTGGGCAGAGTATAAAGTACGATGACAATCTAATTCTGAAAGTAAATTTCCAATATTGCTCCAGAAACTAGATTCGTCATCATAATATTGGCAGCTTATTCTATGTCCAATACTCTGATTGGAACGGTGTTTAGAGCAGACAACGCCCTCGACAACAGGAACATCAAACTATACTCGGTGCAGCAGCCTTCTGAATGTCCTTCAGTAGTGACTCTACTTCTCTCCTGACACTGAGTAACCGATTGAGTTCGTCATTGGAAGTTGCGATCTCGCTCGTTACCTGCTGACGAGCTTCAGCAATCTTCTCCTCAATCTGTCCATAAACTCCAGTCTCAACTTCGCGTAACTGTCTCTCAATTTGCTGTTTCAGATCTACCGCGATCGCTTGAAACTGGCTCGTGATCTCCCGACGCACATCAGACATTTTCTGCTCACGCTCACGCTCCTGGTGCAAGGAATATAGATCCATGCCAACTGAAATCAGTGCCAAAGCTGGACCTAAGAATACCGCAGCGTTGCCAATCCCTTTCGCAATTCCTACAGTGTTGGGCGACAATCATATTGACCAAATGACGATTACGTAGTCCAGCATCGAGATCAAGTTTTAGACCAAGATCGGGATCAAGAATGAGATTGATTTGAGACTAAAATGAATATTGAGAAACTC
>NZ_JBNXVP010000119.1:0-820 GCF_050565645.1 Leptolyngbya sp. AN10 | reverse complement strand
TCAAGTGCATGTCAAATTCAGCGAAAAAATACACCCCCCAATTCAAAGCCAAACTGGTGCTCGAATTGCTACGTGGAGAGAAGACCCAAAGCGAAGCGAGTCGAGTGCATGGCGTGCATCGCAGTGTTCTCACGCGGTGGCAAAACGAATTCGTCGAACGAGCGCCTGTGGTGTTTGGCGAAGTCGGACAAGTCACGGAAGCAGAAGCAAGAATTGCCGAACTCGAACAAATGGTGGGGAAATTGACGATGCAATTAGAGATTGCAAAAAAAGTATCGAGTCTCTGAGTGAGGATCGCAAACGCGAAATCATCCACGAGTTGCACCCTCAGTATTCAGTCCGCCAACTGTGTGAAGTACTATCAGTGAATCGAAGTAGCCTGTACTATCATGCGGTTGAGCCAGACGCAGAATTTGAAGCTGGATTAAAACAGCAGATCGACCACATTGCTGGGGAATTTCCGCGTTATGGCTATCGTCGAATCACGCAGCAATTGAAACGACAAGGAGTTGTGGTCAACCACAAGCGAGTGGCACGACTGATCAAAGAAATGGGACTCGTCGGGAAAGCTCCGAAACGGCGATGTCGAACCACCAATAGCAATCATGCGTTTGCTCGTTATCCAAATCGGGTGGCAGGATTGCGAATTGAGCGACCGAATCAAGTTTGGGTGGGAGACATCACGTACATCCGCTTAGGCGAAGGATTTGTTTATCTGGCTGTGTGAATGGATGTGTTCACCCGTTGTATTCGCGGTTGGCACTTAGGGCGAGGATTAGATCACAGTCTGACTCTGACGGCTCTCAATCAAGCCTTAGAA